>DXGO01000041.1 GCA_019113885.1 Candidatus Alistipes intestinipullorum
TAAACAAAGTCTTGGATTTTATGACAGGAAGAAGAGTAGTTGTTACGGGCATCGGTACGATCAACCCGATCGGCAATAATATCGAAGAATTTTTCTCGAATCTGGAAAAAGGTGTCAGCGGGGCCGCACCGATTACTCATTTCAATGCTGAAAAGTTTAAGACACAGTTTGCCTGTGAAGTAAAGAATTACGACCCGGCACAGTATTTCGACCGTAAGGAGGTGCGCAAGTATGACCTCTTCACGCAGTATGCCCTGATTGCCGCCACGCAGGCCGTGGAGGATTCGGCCCTCGATCTTGAGAAGGTCGACAAGGAGCAGGTGGGCGTTATCTGGAGCTCGGGCATCGGAGGCATCAAATCGTTCTTCGATGAGTGTCTGGGCTGGGCCGCAGGGGATGGAACCCCGCGGTTTAGCCCGTTTTTTATTCCCCGCATGATCTCCGACATCGCTGCAGGGTTCATCTCCATGAAGTACGGCTTCATGGGCCCGAACTACTGCGTTGTTTCGGCGTGCGCTTCGTCGAATCACGGCATCGCCGCCGCAATGGAGGCCATCCGCTACGGGAAGGCCGACGTGATGGTGGCCGGAGGTTCCGAGGCCGCTGTGAACGAGCCGTCGGTCGGCGGATTCAACTCCATGCAGGCACTTTCGACGCGTAACGACGACCCTCAGCACGCCTCGCGTCCCTTCGACAAGGACCGCGACGGTTTCGTGATCGGTGAGGGTGCCGGCGCGCTGGTACTTGAGGAGTATGAGCACGCCAAGGCCCGCGGAGCGAAGATCTATTGCGAAATCGTAGGCGCCGGAGCCTCTGCCGACGCCCACCACTTCACGGCGCCCCATCCCGAAGGCGAAGGAGCCATGAAATCGATGCGCGACGCCATCAAGGACGCCGGCATCCGCCCCGAGGACATTGACTACATCAACGTACACGGCACTTCGACGCCTCTGGGCGACATCGCCGAGCTGAAGGCCGTGACGAAGGTGTTGGGCGAGCACGCCTACAAGGTCAATATCTCCTCGACGAAATCCATGACGGGACACCTGCTGGGTGCTACCGGTGCCGTTGAGGCCCTGGCCTGCATCTTCGCCATGACGCACGGCGTGGTGCCCCCGACGATCAACTGCGAGAACCTCGATCCGGAGATCGACTCGCGCCTGAACCTGACGCTCGGTACGGCACAGAAACGCGACGTGAAGTGCTGCCTGAGCAACACGTTCGGATTCGGCGGGCACAACTCGACGTTGATTTTCCGCAAGCTCTAAATCCCGGACCGTTGCCGTGATCGACTTCTTGTTGCGTCCGCTGCGGCGGAATTTCGGTCGGGACAAGGCGTATTACAGAATGGTCGATGATTTGTTCGGCTTCGTGCCGCACAACATCGAACTCTACAAGCTGGCTTTGATTCACAAGTCAGCTTCTTTGGTTTTGGATGACGGCCGTACAATCAACAACGAGCGTCTCGAGTACCTCGGGGACGCCATCATCGAGGCCGTTACCTCCGACTACCTGTTTATCGAGTATCCCGAGTGTGATGAGGGTTTCATGACCCAGTTGCGTTCGAAAATCGTCTCGCGGCAGTCGCTCAACGCGCTGGCCGTGCATATCGGGCTGGACCGGCATGTGATCTCCAATGGGGCGGGCGTTGTCCAGAAACACATCTACGGCGATGCGTTCGAGGCGATGATGGGAGCCATCTACCTGGACCAGGGATACGAATTCGTCAACCGCCTTTTGATTGGCGGCATCTATTCCCGTTACCTGAATCTCGACGATCTGACCGAATCGGAGACCGATTTCAAGAGCCGCCTGATCGAGTGGGGGCAGAAAAATCGCCACCAAGTGGTTTTCCACACGGAGCACGACAAGGAGTATGCGTCGAATCACCCGGTTTTCTATTGCAAGGTGTTGATCGACGGCATGGAGATGGGCCACGGCACGGGCGACTCGAAAAAGGAGGCCGAGCAGCGTGCGGCATTTTCCGTGTCGCAGGGCGTGACCGACGAACAGTGCGCCTCGTTGCTCGACAAGGTCGATAAACTGATGCGTCCGTGAGCCCGGTTGCCGATAAGATGGCTGCGCGGGGTGCCCGGTCGTTGAGCGATGCCGAGTTGCTGGCCCTGTTGCTCGGGGACGAATCGCTTGCCGCGACGTTGCTGGAGGCTTGTGGGGGTTCGCTGGCGCGGCTGGCTGCTGAACCGGAGGCCCGCTTGCGGATGATCGGCGGGTTGGGGTTGCGTCGTGCGCGGATGTTGCTGGCTGCTGCCGAATGGGGGCGGCGGATCGTCTCCGAGAGTGCCGCGTCGGATTTTGTCGCCACGAGCGACGATGTCGTGCGGATGTTCCGGCCTCAGTTGGAGGGGCTTTCGCACGAGGAGTGCTGGGTGGTCTACCTCACTTCGTCGAACCGCATTATCGAACGGCAACGGGTGAGTCAGGGAGGCGTCACCGCCACGGTTGTCGACCATCGGCTGATCATCAAACGGGCATTGGAGCTGTTGGCCACACGCTTTATCCTGATCCACAACCATCCGTCGGGAACCCCCGAAGCCAGTCCGCAGGACAAGGCGCTGACCGATAAGGTGGTCCGAGCCGCCGCCTTGTTCGACATCCGCCTGCTGGATCACGTCATCATCGCCCGCGACGGGAACTTTTCGTTCCAGGCCTCGGGACTGCTTCATTGATTCCGATTACATAAAATGAAAAACGGCTGCCTGCAATCGTTAGGCAGCCGTTTCCCGTTTTGTTCGGACGAGGTTGTTCCGGGCAGATTACTCGACCACGTGGCGGATGAATTGTACGTGGTACGTGCGAGTCGATTCGTCGCCCGAATCCTTCGTGGTGCAGGTAATGATGACCGGAACGGCGGTTTCCGCTTCGTTCTCGACCTCCCGACGTTCGAAGGTGAAGTCCTGCGTAAGACTTTCGTCCCCATGAGTTGTGACGGCCTTTACGAAAAGGTCCTGGCTGCCCTCACCGAGAAATCCGAGGCCCCGTAAGTAGTTGGGTTCGTTCACGAGCATCAACAAGGGATCTCCGGGGAAGATGATTCTGTTGGCCGGCAGGTTCGCCAGGAAAAAGCTCCAATCCAGCCAACCTCCTTCGTAGTCGTAGGTATACTCCTGGCGGTTGTTGTCACTCGTTTCCGCATCCCATACAACCGAGCTGATGTTGTCCCAGGATTCCGTGGGCCCGTAGTCATCCTGCTCCCATTTATAGCGGTCAACGGTGGTTTTTGCCGAAAGAGAGCTGTACCGGTTGGTCTCAAGGAGCTTGTTGCTGTTGAAGGTTCCGGTCCCATAGGTACAGTCGAAGGAGAGTCGTTCCGTTTCGTCTCCTGGTAACGTCAGGATGCTGCTGCCGTATTCGGCCCGGCCGTCGTTCCCGTAGAATCGTCCATAGAGTTCTCCGCTCTCCTTTTGGAGACCTTCTCCTGTGTTGAACGTGTGTTCATAGGAGGTCATGTCGTATTCCTCGCTATATGTGAACGTATAGGCAGCTGCTACGGAGAGCATTCCCTCTTCGTCGGCTTTGCGGATGGTGAACGAACGGAGTTCCATGAATTCGGGGTCGGCTGCCGGATCGGGACTGTCGGCGAATTCATACTCCATTTCCATGCGCAGCTTGTTCTGTTCGTTGTAACCGGTGATCTTGTGAAGGATATATATAACTTGCTTGTCGGGGACGTTACTATCGTCGGGGTCTTCTTCTCCGGCTTCCTGCGTAATGGTGATTTGTATTTCCGATCCGTTGCAGCGGATCGTGATGACGGCAGTGCGTGCCTCCTCACCAGTGTTGGGGGTAAGAGAGATGCGGATGGTATAGCTGCCGGCTTCGTCGCCGTGGTCCGGCGAGATCGATATCCAGTCGGGGATTCCGGCGCGAGTCTGGGTAATCGAGGAACTCCAGGCTCCCCGGGTCGTGAAGGTTACTTCGGATGGGGATTGCGTGGCGTCGGCTGCAACTTCTTGTTCGAGTTGGGCGATGTCGGGGACCTGGATGTCTCCGAAGTCTCCCGGGTCGGTCTCCTTGTTGCAGGCTGCAATCAGAAGAACCATGGCGGTCAGCAGGACCGTTTTGAGTGTTTTCATGGCTTGTTTTGAGTTGAGTAGTATTTTCTCCTATTACGTGTTGTCCCCAGGGTTCCCGGGCGTTTTTGCCGGTTGCGTGTGCAAGTCGGGGGCAAATATAGAAATAAATTCCTGCCGGGAGCCCATATTCTCGTTAATTTTGTATCTTTGCCCTTTAGAATACAGTAAAAACAAAATGACAATACGATGACTCAGGAGGAACTTTTCAAGAAGCTGGTCGCACACTGCAAGGAGTATGGATTCGTCTTTCCGTCGAGCGAGATCTACGACGGACTCGGCGCCGTGTACGATTATGGTCAGAACGGTGTGGAGTTGAAGAACAACATCAAGCGTTACTGGTGGGATTCGATGGTCAAGCTGCACGAGAACATCGTGGGCCTCGACGCCGCGATCTTCATGCACCCCAAGACGTGGGAGGCTTCGGGCCACGTGGCGGCGTTCAACGATCCGCTGATTGACAACCGCGACTCGAAAAAGCGCTACCGTGCCGACGTGTTGATCGAGGATTGGCTGGCCAAGCAGGATGAAAAGATCGAGAAGGAGGTCGAGAAGGCGCGCAAACGCTTCGGTGCCGATTTCGATGAGGCGAAGTACCGCGAGACGTCGCCGCGTGTGGCCGAGACGGCTGCGAAGCGTGACGAGGTGCACCGCCGCTTCGCTGCGGCGATGAACGCCAACGACCTCGCGGAGCTGCGCCAGATCATCCTCGATTGCGAGATCGCCTGCCCGATTTCCGGCACGCGCAACTGGACCGAGGTGCGTCAGTTCAACCTGATGTTCTCCACGCAGATGGGCTCCACGGCCGAGGGCGCATCGACGATCTACCTGCGTCCCGAGACGGCGCAGGGTATCTTTGTCAACTTCCTGAACGTCCAGAAAACCGGCCGCATGAAACTCCCGTTCGGTATCGCACAGATCGGCAAGGCCTTCCGCAACGAGATCGTGGCCCGTCAGTTCATCTTCCGCATGCGTGAGTTCGAGCAAATGGAGATGCAGTTCTTTGTGCGTCCCGGCACCGAGATGGAGTGGTGGAACGAGTGGAAGAACACCCGTATGGCCTGGCACCGCGCCCTGGGCTTCGGCGACGACAACTACCGCTTCCACGACCATGAGAAGCTGGCCCACTATGCCAACGCCGCTACCGACATCGAATACAACTTCCCGTTCGGCTTCAAGGAGGTCGAGGGTATCCACTCGCGTACGGACTTCGACCTGGGGAACCACCAGCGCCTTTCGGGCAAGAAACTGCAGTACTTCGATCCCGAGACGGGCGAGAGCTACGTCCCGTATGTCGTCGAGACCTCGATTGGCGTCGACCGCATGTTCCTGCAGGTGATGTCGGCGGCCTATACCGAGGAGCAGCTCGAGGGTGGCGATTCCCGTGTCGTGCTGCGTTTCCCCGCGGCATTGGCGCCCGTGAAGGTGGCCGTGCTGCCGCTCGTCAAGAAGGACGGCATGCCCGAAGTGGCACAGAAGATCGTCGATCTGCTGAAATACGACTTCAACGTCGTTTATGACGAGAAGGACTCGGTCGGCAAACGTTACCGCCGTCAGGACGCCATCGGTACGCCGTTCTGCGTGACGGTTGACGGCCAGACCCTCGAGGACAACACCGTGACGGTGCGCCACCGCGACACGATGCAGCAGGAGCGTATCGCTATCGGCGACCTTTACCACATGGTTGACGAGGAGTGCTCCTATCGCAAACTCTTCAAGAAACTGAATCTGTAACGGCGGGTGACCGCACGGTTCCGACGTGGGACGCATCCTGGCCATAGACTACGGCACGAAACGCACGGGTATCGCCGTGAGCGACCCGTTGCGGCTGATTGCGGGGGGGCTGGAGACGGTTCCGACGAAGGAGCTGGAACGCTGGTTGGCCGACTATTTTGCCCGGGAGGAGGTTTCGACCATCGTCCTGGGAAAACCCTCGCGGATGGACGGCTCGCCGTCCGATACATGGCGGTTCATCGAGCCACTGGCCGCACGCCTGCGCCGTGCCTGGCCCGACAAGGAGGTGGTCTTTCACGACGAACGCTTCACCTCGGTGCTGGCCCACCGCGCAATGCTCGAGAGCGGCATCGGGCGCATGGCACGCCGCGACAAGGCGCTGGTCGACAAGATCTCCGCGACGATTATTTTGCAAAGTTACATGGAATTTAACCGATGATATATCCGATTGTCATCTACGGCGACGACGTGTTGCGCCGCAAGTGCGAGCCTATCGCACCCGATTATCCCGAAGTCAAGAAACTGATCGAGGACATGTTCCTCACGCTCGAGGAGGCCGAAGGCGTGGGCCTGGCCGCCCCGCAGATTGGTAAGGACATCCGCCTGTTCATTGTCGACTGCACGCCGTGGGCCGAGGAGGATGCTTCATGTACCGACTATAAGCGGGCGTTTATCAATCCCGAGATTTATGCCTACTCCGAGGAGAAAAAGTCTTACAACGAGGGCTGTTTGTCGTTCCCGGGCATTCGTGCCGACGTGAACCGTTCGCTCGGGATTCGTATGCGCTACCTGGACGAGAATTTCGTGGAGCACGATGAGGAGTTTACTGGCCTTAAGGCATGGGTCATTCAGCATGAGTATGACCACATCGAGGGCGTTGTCTTTACGGACCGTGTGGCGCCCCTGCGCCGTCAGTTGCTCAAGAGCAAACTGCTGAATCTGGCCAAGGGCAAGTATCGCTGCGGCTACAAGACCCGTTGATCGGGTGCCGGTGGGGCGGTAGAGTGTGTTCGCCTGCCGTGAACCCTGCCGTGAAAATAGACTGAAAAACCCGGACTTTCCGAAAAGGAAGTCCGGGTTTTTCGTTGAAGATGTCCACTCTGTCAGAACTTGTAGCTGGCGCCGACGCTGATTACCACGGGATTCGGGCGAATGTCGTCGAACATGGGCTGCCATTTGATTCCGGCCGAGATGTCCCAGCTGTGGGCGACTTCGACGTCGAAGCCTCCTCCGAGGTTCAGACCGGCGGCCCAGCGACCGATGTCATTGACCGTCAGACCGGCTGCAGGGTAGAGGTGCCAGCCGCTGCCGACATGGAAGACATACTGAGCGTCGCAACTGATGTCGAGCGAGCAGCCCTCGTGGAGCAGGGCGATCAACGACGGCTCGATACGCCAGTTGTCGGTGAAGCTGTAGCGTCCGAAGGCTCCGAGACCGACTACCGTGTCACCCGTGTTGGTGTAGATGTTCATGCGCGGGCCTACTGCCCAACTTCCGCTGTCCTGTGCCGAAACTACCGTTACCGCGAAAAGCGATACCAAGGCTGAGAGAATGAATTTTTTCATCTTATTTGAATTTAAAGAGTGTTTTTCCTTTGTGTTTTCTCCACCAAAAATAATAAAAATCCATGCAAGTCGCAAATATATTCAATGAATATGCCGAAATTGAAAATAAAAAAGAATCCCGCGACAATATGTCGTGGGATTCTTTACGAATGGATTTTCCTTTCGAAGGGGGCCGGGAAGAGACCTTTCGGACCCTTGCTCCGAAAGAGGCCTACTTCTGGTTAAGAGCCGCATGGGCAGCGGCCAGACGTGCGATAGGCACGCGGAAGGGCGAGCAGCTCACGTAGTTGAGACCTGCATAGTGGCAGAACTCCACCGACGAGGGCTCACCTCCGTGTTCGCCGCAGATGCCGCACTTGAGCGTCGGGCGGACGCCGCGGCCCTTGAAAACGGCTTCGCGGATCAGCTGGCCTACGCCGTTGCGGTCGAGGATCTGGAACGGGTCGTTTTTCAGGATGCCCTTCTCCAGATAGATCGGCAGGAACTTGCCGATGTCGTCGCGCGAGAACCCGAGGGTCATCTGCGTCAGGTCGTTTGTTCCGAACGAGAAGAATTCGGCTACCTCGGCGATCTGATTGGCCGTCACGGCGGCGCGCGGCACCTCGATCATCGTGCCGACCATGTAGTCGATCTTGTCGTTACGCTCCGAGAAGACCTGCTCGGCGGTCGTGTCGATGATGTTTTTCTGGTAGCGGAGCTCCTTGTGGTTGCCGACCAGCGGTACCATGATCTCCACGTGCACCGGAATGCCCATGGCTTTGACGTTCATGGCCGCCTCGATGATGGCGCGGGCCTGCATTTCGGTGATTTCGGGATAGGTGTTGCCCAGGCGGCAGCCGCGGTGTCCCAGCATGGGGTTGAACTCGGCGAGCGACTCGACCTTTGCTACGATCTTCTGCAGCGAGACGCCCATCTCTTCGGCCATCTCCTTCTGTCCCTTCTGGTCGTGGGGTACGAACTCATGCAGGGGCGGGTCGAGCAGGCGGACCGTCACGGGGTATCCGTTCATGGCCTTGAAGAGCCCCTCGAAGTCGCCGCGCTGCATGGGCAGCAGCTTGGCCAGCGCCACGCGGCGTCCGGCCTCGTCGTCGGCGAGGATCATTTCGCGGATGGCCTTGATGCGGTCGCCTTCGAAGAACATGTGCTCCGTACGGCAGAGTCCGATACCCTCGGCGCCAAATTCGAATGCCTGGGCGGCGTCTTTCGGGGTGTCGGCGTTGGCGCGTACCTTCAGCACCGAATATTTCCCGGCCAGCTCCATCAGCTTGCCGAAGTCACCGCTCAGGTCGGCGGCCTTCGTGGCCACCTGCCCGAGGTACACCTCGCCGGTCGAGCCGTTGAGCGAAATCCAGTCGCCCTCCTTGACGGTGAATCCGTTAACCTCGATCGTGCGGGCCTTGTAGTCGATCTGCAGCTCTCCGGCGCCCGAGACGCAGCATTTGCCCATACCGCGGGCAACCACGGCGGCGTGCGAGGTCATACCTCCGCGGGCCGTCAGGATACCTGCGGCGTCCAACATGCCCTTCAGGTCCTCGGGCGAGGTTTCGATGCGCACCAGCACGGCCTTCTGGCCCGTCTTGGCGTAGATCTTCTCGGCATCCTCGGCGAAGAACACCACGGGGCCGGTGGCGGCACCCGGAGATGCGGGCAGGCCCTTCGTGATAACCTGGGCCGTGGCGATGGCCTTCTTGTCGAATACCGGGTGGAGCAGCTCGTCGAGCTTCGCGGGCTCGCAGCGCAGCACGGCGGTCTTCTCGTCGATCAGCCCCTCACGCAGCATGTCCATGGCGATCTTCACCATGGCGGCACCCGTGCGCTTGCCGTTGCGGCACTGCAGCATCCAGAGCTTGCCGTCCTGGATCGTAAACTCGATGTCCTGCATGTCGGTGAAGTACTGCTCCAGGTGGTGCTGTATCTCGTTGAGCTCCTTGTAGACCTCGGGCATCACCTCCTCGAGCGAAGGATACTTGTTCTTGCGGTCCTCCTCGGAGATGTTCTGGGCCTTGGCCCAGCGCTTCGAGCCCTCGATGGTGATCTGCTGCGGCGTGCGGATGCCGGCTACGACGTCCTCGCCCTGGGCGTTGATCAGGTACTCGCCGTTGAAGATGTTCTCACCCGTTGCGGCGTCGCGCGAGAAGGCTACACCCGTTGCGGAGTTGTTTCCCATGTTTCCGAATACCATGGCCTGTACCGATACGGCCGTACCCCATTCGGCGGGGATGTTGTTGAGCTTGCGGTAGAGGATGGCGCGTTCGTTCATCCACGAGCCGAAGACGGCGCAGATGGCGCCCCACAGCTGATCCCACGGGTTGGTCGGGAAGTCCTCGCCGGTCTGTTTCTTCACGGCTGCCTTGAAGCTCTTGACCAGCTCCTTCAGGTCGTCGGTCGTCAGGTCGGTGTCGTTCTTCACGCCCTTCTTGTCTTTCAGGGCGTCGATGATCTCCTCGAACGGGTCATGGTCCTCCTTCGAGGCGGGTTTCATGCCGAGCACCACGTCACCGTACATCTGTACGAAGCGGCGGTAGGAGTCCCAGGCAAAACGGGGGTTTCCCGTGCGGCGCGCCACGGCCTCCACGGCCTGGTCGTTCATTCCGAGGTTGAGAATCGTGTCCATCATGCCGGGCATCGAGGCGCGGGCGCCCGAACGTACCGAAACGAGCAGCGGCAGCTCCTTGTCGCCGAACTTCATGCCCGTAAGTTTTTCGATGTTCGTCATCGCCTTCTCGACCTCGGGGCGGAGCATCTTGATGATCGCCTCCTTACCGTGCTTATAGTACTCCGTACATACTTCGGTCGTGATGGTGAATCCCGGGGGGACGGGGATGCCGATGAGGTTCATCTCTGCGAGATTGGCACCCTTGCCGCCGAGCAGTTCACGCATTTTGCCATTACCTTCGGCCTCTTTGTTTCCGAAGGTATAGACTCGTTTAACGTCTGCCATAGTTGTTAGCGTTTAATTTGAAATAGATTATGATAAATATATAAAAATTTTCCGAATGTTTCGTTCCGAAATACAGAAAAATTGCGGTGCAGATCACTCCCTCCTCGCAATTCTACCACCCTTGTCAAAGGGATTGCGAATATAGAAAAACTTTTCGAAAACTCCAAAAAATTCTACCATACATAGATATACACCGGGAGCGAACGCCCGCGGCCGCCCCGATAGGCTTTCCCGGAGTAGGTCGCACGGGGTGCTCCCGAGGTCGGGTCGAGCAGGTACCGGCGTGCGTACACGTCGCAGGCCTCGACGCGTAAGGCCGTGTCCGCGAGGATTCTGTCACGCATCTCCCACCTCGTACCGCGGGCGCTGCGCGTGGTGCCCCGGCCGGCCCTTGCCGCCACGTCTGTGGCGTCGCGCAATCCCCATTGTCCGGGATCGTCGATCGCCGTGCGCCCCAGCAGCAGCAACGCCGAGGAGTCCTCCTCACGTACCTTGCGGATCGCCCATTCGGCCATCCGCGGATCGGCGCACAGCAACAGCGTCACTTCCCGGCCGTCGAGTTCTCCGTCGATCCGCAGGCTGCGGCGTCCCGGAACGACGCGCGTGGGGTAGAACCGGTCTCCGAAGTAGAGCAGGGCGAAATCCAGTCCGTCGAGCGAGTTGAGCGTGCGGTGGATGTAGGAGTAGTCGCCGTGGCAGGCAGCGGCGAGGTCGCGCACTACCTGTTCGTTCTCCACGCCCCACAGGGCCACGATCTCAAGCGCCATCGAGTCGATCACGGCTGCTATGTCGCCGATCTTTCGCTCGTAACGCTCCGCCGTCCAGTGCAGGCGGCCGTCGGGCGTGAAGTCCGAGTCGTCGTAGAAGAGTGCCGGGAGGGTGTCGTAGAGGCGGTCGACGTCGTAGTAGGCGATGCCGACGGGCGGCCGTGCGGCGGCGAGGGCCGCGACGCACAGGGGAGTGAGGATCGACAGGAGGAACTTCATCGGATCCGCAGGTTGGGGGGTTAAAGCGGCTTTTCGGGAAGGAAATCGCGCGGCGAGCAGCCGAGGTACTTGGCGATTTCGTTGATGTGGTGAGGATTGTACTTAATGTTGTATTTAGGACTTTCCACCTGCCCAATGAAACTTTTGGATACCCCGATCCCATAGGCCAGCATGGATTGGGAAACGTTTTGGCGTTTCCTCTCCTTGCGAACGGCGTCGATGATATATTGGTCGATCGGGTATATCACAAGTTGAATCGTTTTGCGAATGTAAAACTATGCAACTTCGCAAATAGAATGCCTGTGTATACATAACCGATGCTCAGTAATGGCTAAGCGCCATTGTTGAGCATGAAAATACCTTTTATAGGTATAATTTAAAGGGGATACTCAGGAAGGAAATCGCGCGGCGAGCAGCCGAGGTATTTCGCGATTTCATTGATATGGTGCATATTGTATTTTGTCGTGCACTTCAAACTCTCAACTTGAGCGATAAAACTTGTGGATACTCCTATCCCATAGGCTAAATCTGCCTGCGTAATATCCATAGCAATACGCTTTTGGCGGACTGCTGCGCTGACATACTGGTCGAACTCGGTCTTTGGTTTCACGGGAAAATTTTTGATACCGTAAAACTAAGAATTATGCCATCGCGTAATTTTAGTTATAACTGGAATAATACTATCTATGACTTAAATGGACAAAAAAGCCCCCCCCCTCCTGGGGCAGCCGACGGATCGCGGATGCGATCCGAGACTGGTTTTCGGAGTTTACGGTTTTGTAATGCTTTGCGGTGGAAGGATCGAAAAGTCATCTGCGCTTCTACCGTGGGTCGAAGGCGCAGCAAGGTTCGGAAACCCTTCACGTTTTCCCTCGCCGCCCTAAGACCCGGCTCTTAGCCGGGCCCACCTAAGAGGTGGGCTTATGGGCGATTGCTGGGTGTGAGGATCGGAAAGTCATCTGCGCTTCTACCGTGGGTCGAAGGCGCAGCAAGGTTCGGAAGCCATACAAAGTTTCCATTGCCCATCTAAGACCCGCCTTTTAGGCGGGCGGCACCTTTTGGTGTCAAAAGGTGCCACCAAAACCATCCGCAAGTCGCTTTCGCGGGAATCGGTGTCAAGCCGAGCTGAGCGGGTGCAGGAAGATCGGGCCTATCCAGCCTCCCGCTCCGGGCGCTCGGCATGACACCGGTTCTTGATCCGCTGCAAGCGATAATGCGGAATTTTTATATGCGGTATTTGCTTCGGTGGAAGGCGCAGCAAGGCTCGGAAGCCATACAAAGTTCCCATTGCCACCAAATAAAGGATTTGGAAGAAAGCAAAAAAAATCCGCAAGTCCTGCCCATGCAGAACCTTGCGGATTCGTCTCTTCCGGAAGGGAATTCACACTCCCTTCCGGGGCGGTTTATTGCTCCTGCTGTGCCGGGCCCGGTACCGGGGCGGAGAATCCCAGCTTGCGCAATCCTTGCTGCACGTCGGGATGGCTCATAAAGAGTTTCCACAAGAGCCCGCTGCGGTAGTTCTCGATCATAACGGCGATCGGCCCCTGGTCGATGGCCAGGTAACGCGTCGGATACCATTCGGCCCCCTCGCTGAAGGCGTCGTAGAACCCGTAGGGACCCCACACTTTGTCGCCGAGCGACTCGTAGAGCCGGCGCATGACAGCCATCGACTCCTCCGGCGTGTAGACGATCGAGGAGAGTGCCGCCGTGGGGGAGATCACGCCTCGGTCGTCACGCTCCGAGGGGGCATGGGCCGCATATCCATCCACGGAGTAGCTGGCCGTCAAGCCCCAGCAGTCGGCGCCGTAGCCTTTGTGCTGCTGCGGGTTGCGGAGGCAGTAGGCGCGGTTGATGAGCGTGTAGTTGCGCATCTCGCCGAAGTAGTCGTCGCAGTAGTCGTCGCCCAGCTCCCGGGGATCGAGCCCCAGGAAGGAGTAGTGTGCCCAGAAGAGCGGTCCGGCCTCGGTACTCTGATAGCGCAGCTGCAGCGGATACCCTTCGATTTCGTGGGGCGCGACGATGGCGCCCTCTTCGGCCCACCCTTGCGTGTAGACCTCGCGCTCGATCGGGTAGGTCGGTGACGCCGCGGCCAGCACGTACATGATCAGACACTCATTGTATCCGCGCACGGGGAAATTCATCTCCCAGGCATATTCGGGGCTCCAGTGCCAGTAGAGCACGTTCTGCCCGTTGCGGTACCACGACCATTCGACCCCGCGCCACAGCGTGTCGATGCGTGCGGCGAGAGCCTGCTCGCGCTCCGAGCCGTTTGCGAAGTATTGGTGTGCGGCCAGCAGTCCCTGCACGAGGAAGGCTGTTTCGACCAGGTCTCCTCCGTTGTCCTTCTGTCCGAAGGGTTTTACGCGGCCCGTCGTGCCCTCGATCCAGTGGGGCCAGGCTCCGTGGAACCGGTCGGCCTGCTCCAGGAAGGAGACGATGCGTTCGAAACGCTCTACGCCCTCGTCACGGGTGATGTACCCGCGGTCGATGCCGGCGATAAGCGCCATGAGTCCGAATCCGCTGCCGCCGGTCGTGACCACCGTCCGGTCGTTTTCCGGATAGACTCCGTCGATGTGTATGCGTTCGCAGGCCAGCCCGCTGTTCGGCTCGGCTCCCGACCAGAAGTATTCGAACGTGCGGCGCTCGACGCTGTCGAGCAGCGCTTCGTCCGAAAGCGTCTGACGTTTCGAGGGCGAACAGGCCGTGAGACCCGCCGTCAGAGCGACGGCGGCGAAGGTACAAAATCTTGCAATGTGTTTCATGGGAAGGGATGTAGGGATGTTGCTTTATTTGAGCGAGAAGGCTGCCTTGTGTACTGCGTTGCTTGCCCCGCCGATCATCACCTCGAACTCGCCCGGCTCGCAGACGTATTCGAGATCGTAGTTGTAGAACTTCAGCAGCGAGGCGTCGATGGTGAATTGTACGTCGCGGCTCTCTCCCGCCTTGAGCGTCACGCGCTGGAATCCCTTGAGCTCCTGCACGGGGCGCGTCGTGGAGCCTACCACGTCGCGGATGTAGAGCTGCACGACCTCCGTGCCCTCGCGCTTGCCGGTATTGGTCAGGCGTACCGTGGCGGTGATGCTGCCCTCGGGGGTCATCTCCCCGGCGGAGAGGCGCACGTCGCCGTATTCGAACTGCGTGTAGGAGAGGCCGTATCCGAAGGCGTAGACCGGGGTGTTGGGAACATCGAGGTAGTTGCTGCGGAACTTCTCGAAACGGTCGCCCAGCAGCGGACGTCCCGTATTCTTGTGGTTGTAAAAGAGCGGGATCTGGCCTTCGTTGCGCGGGAAGGTGACGGGCAGCTTGCCCGAGGGGTTCACGTCGCCGAAGAGTACGTCGACGATGGCTTCGGCGGCCTCCGTGCCTGCGAACCACACGTTGAGGATCGACGGCACGTGCTCGTTCTCCCACTCGAGGGTCAGCGGACGTCCCGTGAAGAGCACCAGCACGATGGGCTTGCCCGTGGCGACGAGTGCCTGCAGGAGCTCCTGCTGGGCGTCGGGGATGGCGATCTGCGAACGGCTGCTGCTCTCGCCGCTCATCTCCGAGGTCTCGCCGAGTGCGGCGATCACCACGTCGGACTGTGCGGCGATCTGCAGCGCTTCGTCGAGCATCTCGCGGTCGGAGCGCCCGTCACGCGGAATATCGCGCCCGAACATCGTGCAGTTCTTCTCCAGTTCCTCGTTGTGGGTGATGTTGCTGCCCCGGGCATAGAGGATCCGGGCCTTCTTGCCCACGGCCTTCTGCAGCCCTTCGACAAGCGTCCGGGGCTTCTGCAGGTCGGTTGCCACGCTCCACGTTCCGGGCATGTTCTCCCGCGACATGGCCAGCGGGCCGACTACGCCGATCGTCCCCTTGCGGCGGAGCGGCAGCAGGTCGTTGTCGTTCTTCAGCAGGACGAAGCTCTCTGCGGCAATCCGCCGGGCCTCGTTGCGGTGTTCCTCGGTGAAGATGCGCTCCTTGGCGCGCTGCGGGTCACAGTAGCGGTAGGGGTCCTCGAAGAGCCCCAGTTTGTACTTCGCCTCGAGGACGCGCCGGCAGGCGCGGTCGATCTCCTCGACGTCGACCTTCTTCGATGCGAGCGACTCCTCGAGCGTTGTGAGGAATCCTTCGCTGACCATGTCCATGTCGATCCCGGCCTTGAGCGCCCGTGCCGATACCTCCTGCAGGTCGCCGATGCCGTGGGCCGTCATCTCCATGATGCCCGTGTAGTCGGTGACGACGAAACCTCCGAATCCCCACTGGTCGCGCAGCACGTCGGTCATCAGCCATTTGTTTGCCGTGGCGGGAACTCCGTCGACCTCGTTGAACGAGGCCATCACGCTGCCTACGCCGGCTTCGACGGCCGCCTTGTAGGGTGGGAAGTATTCGTTGTACATGCGCTGGCGGCTCATGTCGACGGTATTGTAGTCACGGCCGGCTTCAGCGGCGCCGTAAAGGGCATAGTGCTTCACGCAGCCCATGATTTCGTCGTCGGCGAAGTGCTTGGGGTCACGGCCCTGATAGCCGTAGACGAAAGCCCGGGCAATGGCGCTTCCCAGGAAGGGGTCTTCGCCGATGCCCTCGGAGACTCGTCCCCAACGGGGATCGCGTGCGATGTCGACCATCGGGGAGAAGGTCCAGCAGATACCCGCAGCACTTGCTTCCACGGCGGCGATGCGCGACGCCCGCTCGATGGCCTCCATGTCCCACGTGGCGGCGAGGCCCAGCGGAATGGGGAAGGTCGTTTCGTAGCCGTGGATCACATCCATACCGAAGATCAGCGGAATACCCAGACGGCTCTCCTCGACGGCGATGCGCTGCACGTCGCGGATTTTCTCCACGCCCTTGATGTTGAAGAGTCCGCCGACGTTCCCTTGCCGGATCTGTCCGGCGATGTCGCTGTTCTTGGCCTGTCCGGTGGTGATGTCTCCGGCCCCGGGGAGGTTGAGCTGCCCGATCTTCTCGGAGAACGTCATGCGGCTCATCAGGGAGTCTATGAATCGGTTCATGTCGGCGTCTCCGCTCGTTCCGGCCGCCCAGGTCGAACCGCAGAGAAGCAGTCCCGACAGAATCAGAAATGTCTTTTTCATGGTATGTCGATTGTTCGTTAGTGTTCAGAGGTTATGCACCGGTCTGTGCGACCGTGAAACCGAGACGCTGCAGCCCTTCCAGCACTTCGCTGTCCGACATGAACAGATTCCACAGCAGCCCGCTGCGATGGTTCTCGATCATCAGGATGATCGGACCCTGGTCGATGGCGATATGCATGTTGGTGTCGTACCATCCGGTGGTGAGGTTGAAGGCGTCGATGAATCCGTAGTCGCTCCAGAGCTTGTCGCCCAGTTTGTAATAGAAATGGTGCAGGGCCGCCATCGACTCCTCGGGGAGGAAGGGCATTGAAGCCAGGGCCGCGGTCGGGGCGATGACGCCCAGATCGTTGGTCGGCGACGAGGCGCTGTACCCGTCGTCGATGTCGCTGGCCGTAAGTCCCCAGCAGTCGGCCCCGTAGCCCGTGTATCCCTTCGGGTTGTCGACGCAGTAGCGGTAGTTGATCGTGGCGTGTGCCCGGACCTGCTCGCCGTAGTCGGCGTACTTGTCCGAAAGGCGGTTCGGGTCGAGGCCGAGGAACGAATAGTGCGAGAGGAACATTGGCCCCCCGTAATCTTCACCCAGGGGCAGCGTCGTGTCGTAGAAGAGTTTGCCGTTGAGAATGGCTCCGTTACGGGCCCATCCCGCGTCATAAATCTCCTCATCGATGGGATGGGTCGGTGATGCCGCGGCCAGCACATAGACGATCAGCGATTCGTTCCACCCCTGTACGGGCAGGTTCATCACCCAACCCTTGTCGGGGCTCCAGTGCCAGTAAAGGGCCTTTGCGGTTCCCTCCTTGGTGAAGAAGTCCCATTCGACGGCTTCCCACAGCCGGGTGATCCCTTCGCGCAGCGTCTGCTCGGCGCCTGTCGCGTCGAAGTAGGCACGTGCCGTCAGCAAACCCTGGAAAAGATAGGCCGTTTCCACGAGGTCGGCTCCGTTGTCGTTGGCCGAGAAGGGGATCGTTGCTCCGGTCTGCCCGTTGATCCAGTGGGCGTAGGCTCCGTGGTAGGCGGTGGCCTTCTCCGAGAGGAACGTGACGATCTGCTGGATGCGGCTGCAGGCTTCGTCACGGGTGATGAAGCCCCTTTCGGCGGCCACGATCATGGCCATGATGCCGAAGCCGGTACCTCCCGTCGTGATGGTCGCTCCCGACGAGGTGCGTTCGCGGGTCATGCCGCTCGTGGGCTCGGCCCCCTCCCAGAAGTAGCGGAAGGTCTGTTTCTGCACCAGAGTGAGCAGGTCCTCGTCGGGAATGCGCTCGAACTTGTCGCTGTCGTCGAACGACGTGGTGATGTCCACGACTTTCCCCGTGAGGATCTTTGTCCCCGAGGGCGTTGCCAGTCCCGAGTTTACGATCAGCTGGTATTCGGCCTGGACGGTCAGCTCCGCATCGGGCGTGAGCGTAACGCTCTTCGCTCCGTCGTAGTCGAGTTGTGCCTCCACGGTGTTTCCCGAGCGACGCAGGTAGATGTTCTTCTCGAGGGTTGCGGGGTCAAGTTCAGCCGAGAAGTCGAGGCGGATGACCGCGTCGGTCGCCACCCCGTCGAACCGGTCCAGACCGCTCTGTTCTCCGATGACGACCTGCTCCAGCTCCAGGGTTTCCCCCGAAGCCGGAGCCGTCGTATCGCTGCTGCATCCGAAGTTCCCAACCAGCAATCCGCAGACCCACATCTTCAGATAAGCGTGCGTTTTCATGGATCTCTGTCTATTGAGCCCGTTATTCTGCCGCCAGGTTGTACAGGGCTGCCATTTCGTCGGCCGAGAGCGCCTTGTCGAACAGATACACTTCGTCGAACATGCCGGTGTAGAAGTCGGCGTTGACGGTCCAGTCTTCGTTGGTTGCTCCCAGTCCGACCTGTGCGGGGAAAGCGCCGAGAACGATCCCCGTGAGGTTCTTGAAGCCCAGAGCCTGGGGGTTGTCCCATGTATAGGAGGTCTTGACCGTTCCGTTGTGCCAGAGCGTCATGGTCGAGGTCGCCCCGTCAAAGCTCAGGGCCACATGCTGCCAGGAGTCTGCCATGCCGGTTATCGTGGTATCGCCGCCGAGGTCGAACCAGGTGGTCCCGGTCGTGTTGTTGAAGTAGCTCTTGAAGTAGAAGCTTCCGGGGTCCTGCGTGTTTCCGTTGTTGAGGAAGAAGGCTGCGTTGCCGACAGGATCGGCGCTGTTGCCGATGTTGAACAGGCCTGTCGACATCGTGTTCGATCCGTCGAACTTGATCCACATGGCCATGGTGAAACTGCTCAGTTTCTCGAGTTCGGCCAGCGATTCGGCATCGGGCGTGAGGATCAGAGCCTGTCCGTCCGTGTTCTGGTAGGCCTGTCCGATTGCTCCGGCCCCGAATTCGGGCGCGGCATCCTTGTCGTAGACGTCTGCGGTGCCGGCAAGCGACCCCTCGATATCGAAGTTGTCTTCGAATCCCAGATAGTAAAGATAGGAAGGGAGCTGCGATGAACTTCCACCTTCGTCGTCTTCGTCGTCTTCGTCGTCTTCGTTCTCGTCATTTCCGCCGTTCCCGTCATCGGTGGGGTAGTTGAACGGAGGGTCCTGTCCCAGGTCCTGTTTGCACGACTGCGTGCCGCACAGCATGCCGATGGTCATCAGCAGAAAAAACAGATATTTGGTCGTTCTCATGATTTTCGGTTTTTATCAGTTGGCATAATCGGGATTCTGCACGAGCACGCCGTTCGAGGCATCGACCTCGCTCTGGGGCAGGGGCAGGTACTTGTTTTTGGGGGTGTATCCCAGCGGGCCGAGCACGGCCTGTGCTCCGTCTTCGGCACCGACGCCGGCATCGTCCCAGCGTACCAGGTCGTAGAAACGGTCGAATTCGAGGGCAAGCTCCACATGGCGTTCATGGTGGATCGCCTTGCGCAGCTCGGCCTGGTCGGTCGTGGTCACCTTGGGCAGGACCGACGTATTGGAGCCGCGGGCGCGGGCGCGAACCATCTCCAGATACTCCAGTGCCTCCTGGATCATGGCGTCACCTCCCAGCTCACAGGCTGCTTCGGCAGCCATCAGCACCACGTCCGAGTAACGGATCATGCGGATGTTGTACCAGAATCCGTCGTTGCTGCCGTAGAGCGAGCGCAGCGTGGGGCTGCAGTATGCCTTCTTGTTGTAAAAATCTCCATCGAGGCCATCCTGCGAGACGAGGAACTCGTTGTAGGGGGCGTTTCCGGTGGCAGGGGCGTAGCTCGGCCACGGTTTTGAGGGGGTCGAGAAGTAGAGCAGCGTTTCGTCGCGTCGCGGATCGTTCTCCTCGAAGATGTTGAGAATGCTCTCCTCGGCCATGTGCCAGCCCCATCCGAGGTTGCTCGTCCCCGAACCGCGGCAGCCCTGTACCTGGCAGAACTGGCTGCCCAGGGAGTTCGAGGCGGGTTCGGCCGTTGTCGCCGTGCACTGCAGCTCCCATACCGATTCGGAGCTGTTCTCGCCCTCTTCGCGGAAGATCTTGTCGAACGGCGTGTTCAGGTCGTAGATGTGCGTGTCGATGACGTTTTTGGCTGCCTGGTACATCTGCGACCACATGCCGCGCTGTGCGTAGGTCTTGGCATGCAGGGCGCGTGCGGCACCGTAGGTGAGGCGGCCGATGTATTTCGATTCCCATTCGCGGGGCAGGCCCTCGGCTGCCGTCAGGTCGGCATCAATCAGTTCATAAATCTCGCTTACGGAAGATTTCGGGATGTTCGCCTCTTCGGAGTTGGTGATGGCGAAGTCGATCAACGGCACCTCGCCGAAGGCGCGCACCAGGTTGAAGTAACACCATCCGCGGAAGAAGCGGGCCTCCATGCCGCAGTAGAGCTCATCCTGATCCAGGGTCTCCCCGGCCATCTGTGCAGCCTCCATCTCGTCGATGACGGTATTGGCATCGTGGATGATCGAGTAGTTCTGCTCCCAGTAGGGGTCGAGCAGCGAGTTGGCCGCCGAGTACTGGTACTGGTCGTACATGGGCGTATGCTCGGCGCCGTCGGTGGTCGTCGAACCCTTGCGCGAGTCCTCCGAGCGGTACAGGTGCACGGCGAATGCCGGGATGCCGGCCGTGATGTTGTAGCTGCGGGCGTCGGCGTAGAGAGCCATCACTTTGGAGAAGTAGGCTCCGCCTTCTACGTCGTCGATTGTCCATTGTCCCTGGGGACGCTGGTCGAGCAGGTCGGCACACGAAGCACTCAGCAGCATCGTGGCGGCCGCGGCGGCGAAAGTCAGTTTGTTTATGATCGTTTTCATGGATTGGACAGTTTTAGAAAGATACGTTTACACCGAAGGTATAGGTCGAGGGCATGGGGTAGGTCGATCCGGAGTCTATGCCGAATGCGAGTGCCGATCCGCCGATCTCGGGCGTGTAACCGGTGTTGTGGGCCCAGGTTTTGAGGTTGTCGATGTTGAAGAACAGGCGCAGGGCCTTGACGCGGATCTTCTTCAGCAGGCGCTCGTTGAAACTGTATCCGATCTGGATGTTCTTCAGCCGCAGGTAGCTTCCGTCCTCGATGTAGTAGGAGGAGTTCTCCATCTGGAGCGAGCGCGACGAGTCGAGGATCGGCTCCCAGTTCGAGGTTCCCTCGCCGTTCCAGCGTCCCATGCGTTTGGTGTTGTAGTTGTACTGCGCGTAGGCGGAGAGGAATCCGGTGTTGTAGATCTCGTTGCCGTAGACACCCTGGAAGTCGATGCCCAGGTCAAAGTTCTTGTACTGCAGGTTCAGCGAGTATCCGTAGGTGAAGTCCGGGGTAGGGTTACCGATCATCGTACGGTCGGCGGAGGTGATCTTTCCGTCGTTGTCTATATCCTTGAACTTCAGGTCGCCGGGGGCTGCCGTAGCCAGCGTGTTCGTCGGCGAAGCGGCGATGTCGGCGGCATTCTGGTAGACTCCCTCCACGACATATCCGTAGAAGTATCCGATGGGGCGTCCGGCCTCCGAGACGGCGATACTCTTGTCACCCTCGTAATAGGTTTTGCCCAGGGAGAGGACTTTGTTGTCGATGGTCGTGAGGTTGCCCGAGAGCGTGTATCGGAAATCCTTCCCGATCTTGTCGCTCCACGATCCCGAGAGCTCGAAGCCGCGGTTGCGGAGCGATCCGGCGTTGATCAGACCGTCCTGGGCGCCCATGAAACTCTCGAGGTAGCAGATCAGGTCCTCGGTCTTTTTGCTGTAGTAGGTGGGCTCGATGCGCAGCCGCTGGTCCAGCATCTGGATTTCAAGGCCCACTTCCCAGGCCTTGGTCTTCTCCCAGCGGAGGTTGGTGGCCAGATAAGCCTGAGAGTACGAGGAGATGATGTTGTCACCGAAGACGGCGTTCGAGGCGTTGAGCGTCGGGAAGGCGGGGTAGTTGCCGCCGGCGGATCCGATGTTCTGGTTACCCAGCACGCCGTACGAACCCTTGACTTTGAGGTAGTCGATGACGTCCTGGTTGCGCATGAAGTTCTCCTCGGAGACGATCCATCCGGCACCTACCGAATAGAAGTTGTCCCACGTGTTGCCCGTGTACTTGAAGACCGAGGCACCGTCGCGGCGGAACGAGGCGTTGAGCAGGTAGCGGTTGTCGTAGTTGTAGAGTGCGCGGAAGAGGTACGACATGGTGAACTTGCGGTACTGTCCGCCGCCGTTGGTTGCCGACGAGCTGTCGCCGATCGAGGAGATCCACCATTTGTCGGGATCGTTCGGAATGGCGATGTCCGCGGAGTTGATGTTCTGGCTGCGTCCGGCCGTCAGGCTCTCGTAGCTGGTGTAATTTGTCGTGAGGCCCGCCATCAGCGTGAGGTTGTGCTTCTCGGCGAACGTGTTCGTATAGGTGAGCGTGTAGTCCTGCTGGGCGTTGAGCGTGTTGCTTTTGGTCTGCGAGAGGCTCTCAACCTGGCTGCGGGGGCTGGTTTCACCCGTTGCGGGGTCGTACTCGTAGGTGACAGGCGAGAACATGCGGGAGTTGTCCGAGGCGTAGTCGAGCGAAAAGGCCGCACGGAACTTGAGTTCCGGGAGGAAGTTGATCTCTCCGTAGACGTTTCCTGCGAAGCGGTAGTTCTGGGCCTTGTTGTGTGCCGCGAACTCCTCGATAGCCACCATCGGGTTGGATATCTGGGCATTCTGGAATGACGGGAGTTTGTAGTAATCGCCGTTTTCGGCATAGATGGGCGAGATGGGGGCTGCGTGGATGGCTCCGGTGACGCTCTTCGCATCGGCCGGCATCATGTAGGCGCCGTTCATCTGCACGCCGAACTTCAGCCAATTGTTCATCTTGTAGTCGTCGCTGAAGTTTACCGTCACCTTCTGCATCTCCTCGTTGAGAATATTGCCCTGCTCATAGGTGTAGCCTACGCCGAGGTAGAAGTTGTTGCGCTCGTCGGAACTGGAGATGCTGGCCGTGGTCTGGCTGATGACGGCGTTCTGGAAGATAGCATCCTGCCAGTCGGTGTTGGCCGAGTAGTTCGTGTAGTCGAACGGGTCGGAACCCATGTTGGAGAGCTGCTCGTTGTAGAGTTCGCGGAACTGCGCGGCGTTGGTCAGCGAGAGCCGGTGCCCCACATGCTTGATACCTATCGACTGGTTGACGTTCACGATCGTCTGTCCCTCCTTGGCGCGTTTGGTCGTGATGATGATCACACCGTTGGCGCCGCGGACACCGAAGATGGCCAGCGACGAGGGGTCTTTCAGAATCTCGAACGAGTCAATGTCGTTGGCGTTCAGGAAATTGATGTTGTCCGTAAACAGCCCGTCAACCACATACAGCGGTGCGTATCCGTTGATCGAGTTTGTTCCCCGGATACGGATCTCGGGGTCCTGTCCGGCACGTCCCGTATTGGTGATCTGCACGCCGGCGACACGTCCCTGGAGCGATGCCAGCGGGTTGGAGGAGGGCCGGTTGGCAATATCCTCGGCATCGACGTTGACGATGGATCCCGTCAGGTCTCGTTTCTTGGCCGTACCGTAACCGATGACCACCGCCTCGTCGATCAATGTCGACTCTTCGGTGAGGACGACCGTGATGGGGTTGAACGATACGGGGACATGCTCCGTCGACATGCCGATGAACGACACCTCCAGCTGCTGCCCTTCGGCGGCGCGCAGTTCGAAGGCTCCGTCGATTCCCGTCGTGGTTCCGGTGACGGTTCCCACGACGACGACGCTTGCACCCACGATCGGTTGATTGTTCGAGTCGAGGACCTTTCCCGTAACCGTGCCGGGTTGTCCCTGTTGCGCGAGAGCGCCCATGGTGGCGCTGATCGACACTATCACTGCCGCGATAGTTTTGAAGAACCGGTACAGACCGTTGTTCTTCGATCGATCCTGTCGATTTTTTTTCATGCGATTTAGGTTTAGTAATTAAGGTGGAGGCCAATATCCGGGTTTGTCATCCATGTGTCGCGCCCGGATTTTGCCCGTAACAAAATTAGACGGCGGCTTTTCTTCAGGGATGGAAAATACCCCACTTTAACTACTTTGCATGTTTTGGAGAGGTGTCGGTGCAATACTTTATTACCTCTCAATCGACTGCTATGTCTCTTTTATTCAATGATTTGTGTTTTGGTCGCTTTTTGCGGCGGGAGGTCTTATTCCGATGCCGGAATATCGATGTGCAGGAGGAATTCGTTCAGGTTCTGGTCCGATTTGAGCCCGAGTTTTTTGCGGAGCCGGTAACGGCTGTTCTCGACGGCGCGCACCGACAGATTCATCAGCGCGGCAATCTCTTTCGTGCAGAGGTTCATCTTCAGACAGGCGCTCAACCGCAGGTCGCTGGTGGTCAGTTCCGGGAACCGCTCCTTCATCGTGCGGAAATAGTTGGCGTGCTTCTGCTCGAACTTGATGAGGAACATCGTCCAGTCGCTCTCCGTGTCGAGGCGGCTGTTGACATACGTATTGATCTTCTGCTGGAGAATGGCCGAATTGCCGTTGCCCTGCTTGCTGTGGAAGTCGTTGATCAGGTTGCGCATGTGGAGAATCATCTCGTCGCGGCCCAGCAGGGTTGTTCCCTGGGCGATGATCTCGGCTTCGCACTGCTCGACCTTCTGCCGCAGTTCCCGGTTCATGTTACGCAGCGAGACGATTTCCTGCAGGCGGAGGTGGCGCAGGTAGCGGCGGCGGTAGAGGCTCATCACGAAGAGCCATACCCCGTAGAACAGTGCAGCGGCAGCCAACAGGTATCCGGCATAGGCCCACCCGGTGAGGTACCACGGCGTGAGGACCTCGAAATCGAATGCCGAGGGCTCGGACCAACGGCCGAACCGGTCGCGTACGGCAACCTCGAAGGTGTAGTGTCCGTGAGGCAGGCGGGCGTATTCGGCACTTTCCTGGTGTGAGGGCTCCGACCACGTGTCGTCGATCCCCGAAAGCCGATGGCGGAAAAGTTTCGGCGACAGCGGTCCGTCGGTCGAATTGTACCTGAAGGTCACCGAGTGCTGGGGGTAGGGGATTCGGGCCTGTTCCGTGGTTCTCAGCCAGAAGATATTTCCCCTCCTGTCGGTCGAATGTACGGTCTCGATGCGCGGGGGAGCCGGCATCCGGGGTGTCACGACAATCTTCTGCGGCGTGACGATCTCGAATCCGTTGTCGCCGCAGAAGAGACTCGTCGAGTCATCCAGCCTTGCGACCTGCTCGTATCCGTAGATGAGGTTTTCGTTCGGGATGCCGGCGCATGGCTGCAGCGAGGCGTTGCGGCTGCCGTCGTATTGGAGCAGCCAGATGCCCTGGTCCGACAATACCCAGAACCGTTCCTTGTCCAGGGCGATGACCCGACGGATTTCCTTCACGTCGCGGCATGCGGCGTTGAGTACCGAATCGGGCTCGATGCGGTCTGTGAACTCGTCGTAGAGGAAAAAACGGTCGTCGCCGACGAATGCCACGCGCCCGCCCACGGGAAATTGCCGGAGCCGGTAGGGGAGTCCGTCGTTGGAATCGCCGCCGTATGAGGTGTGGCGGGTGATGTGTTGCCCCGTTTCGTCGAGCCGGCAGCGGTAGACCCCCTTCGTGGGATGTTCCAGCCACAGGTTTTGCATGTAGTCGACCTCGATGTCGAAAACGGCCTCATCGAGTCCGTCGATCTCCCAGGTACGGGTGCCGTCGAATCCCCGGAGCTTGTAATACGAGGCGAAAAGCGTGTGGTGCCGGTCCCCCAGTTCGACCTGCTTCAACCGGTAGCCGCCCATGTCGGAGACCTTTCTCAGCGAAAAGTCCTTGCGAATCTCCGCAATTCCCTGGTTGTGGCAGACGAAGAGCCTGCCGTCAATCAGGTTGAACGACCAGATCTGTCCGCTCAGGCCCGGGAGGGCAATGAAATCCGTAGGCAGGGTTTCGCCGCTCGCGAGCAGCCGTTCGTCGATGCCCACCACCCCCTGGTTCGTCGCCAGCAGCAGGCGTCCCTGCCAGCGGCAGGCGTCGTAGATCGATCCCGGGAGCCAGTTGTCGTAGGTGTGGAAATCGACCCCTTCGTAAAACATCAGATGCGAGAGTCCTCGGTCGAGTGCGGCCCATACGTGGTGGCTGTCGTCCTCGAAGAGGGCCATTACGCTGTTGTTGACCAGTCGGTTTTTGGTCGACAGGCGGGTGAGGATGTTCCCTTCGAGGTCGGTCTCGTAGATTCCTCCGAGGAGCGTTCCGAAAAGATAGGTGTCCCGTGAGGTGCGTATGCCGCAGTTGAGTTCGTTGGTCTTCATCTGCTCCGAGAGTGCCGGGCACCACGGACTGAAGCGTTCTCCGTCGTAATGCCAGAGCCCGGCGTTTCCGGTTCCGATGATCCACTCTCCGGCGCGGCTGCCCGGCAGCAGCACCGGTACGGTCCTGGCGTGGAATATTTCACTTCCCGGGAGTAACTCGAATTCCGAATCCCGGAGTCGGTAGATGGGGCCTCCCATCTCCTGGACCCAGCACTCCGGCCCGGCCGGCAGCAGGAAGAGCATGTTCATTCCCCCCCCCGGATATCGGGTCACCCGTTTGCCGTCATAGCAGTAGATTTCGTGGAACGATTGGAACAGGAACTGTCCCTTCCAGGGAAGAATCCTCCAGAAGTCGCTGTCCAGAAACCGGTCTCCGGGGGGATCGGGCACCAGCGAGGTGTATTGCAGTCGCCCCGAGGCATCGCGGTCCCAGCGGCCGAACTCCTCGAAACCTCCGGTGAGGATCACGTCGTGAGAAACGGCGTATACCGAGCGTACGATCGATGCTCCGGGCAGTTTGTGGAGCTTCCACTGCAGGCCGTCGAATTCGAGCAGTCCCTGGTCGTTCCCCACATAGAGCGTTCCGACGCTGTCATCCGCAATTGCCCAGTTCTTGTTGGCCGCATGGTAATCGCCGGGCAAGAGATTTACCGTCCCCGGACCGATGGCCCGAAGAGCCGTCCCGGGTGCCAGCAGGGCGCAGAGCCACGCGAGGCCGGTCAGGAGATATCTGAGGTGTAGATTTGCCATTGACACGATTTCGAGATGGGCTAAAATAACTATTTCCCCGTATATATGCAAATGCTTGGGCATTCTGTGTCTGTATGCCGCATGTACAGGCCCTTTTTCTTTGTGGATATCCGAGTGCCTTTTTGTGTCCGGGTTACTGGTCGATGTCCGGAAGAGAAGAGGGGATGAGACGGTCATTTGTGCTTCTATCCGTGGGGTCGATGGCGCAGCAAGGCTCGGAAGCCCTTCATGTTTTCCCTTGCCTCCCTAAGCCCCGGCTCTTAGCATGACACCGATTCTTGAACCGCTGCAAGCGATAATGCGGAGTTTTTATATGCGGTATTTGCTTGGGTGGAAGGCGCAGCAAGGCTCGGAAGCCCTTCATGTTTTCCCTTGCCACCCTAAAACCCGCCTCTTAGGCGGGCCGGCTCTTAGCCATAGCGGAATTTTGGCTATCCATATACTTGGGTGGAAGGCGCAGCAAGGCTCGGAAGCCATACAAAGTTTCCATTGCCCATCTAAGACCCGCCTCTTAGGCGGGCCGGCTCTTAGCCGGGGGGGGTTGCACGAACAAAAATTTATCATTAAATTTGTTATTGATAGGACCTTGTCATAACCAACCCATTATATCTATATCTGAATTGTATACGTATGACTTGTTGGAATTTTCGCAGACCCGCTGCTTTTCGGGCCTTTCTGCTGACTCTTCTGCTGTACATCCCCGCAGCGGTTCGGGCCGCGACGCCCGTGCCTGTCATCCCTGCCCCGGCGCACGTCGTTGCCGGGTCGGGAAACTATGAATTTACAGCCCGCACGACCTTTGTGGTCGAGAACCGCGAGCAGGCGACCCTTGCCCGAGGGTTTGCGCAGTTGTTCTTCGATTCCGCAGGCTTTGTGCCCCGCGTGAAGTCGGGGCACAAGGCTCAGGGAGACATCCGCTTCGAGACCGACACGACGCTCGGAGCCGAGGCATACGTGCTGGACATCCGTCCGGACGGAATCCTGGTCCAGGCGTCCGACCGCCGCGGGTTCTTCTACGCCCTGCAGACGATGCGGATGATGTTGCCTCCGGCCCTTGAATCGGCGGTTCCGGTTGCGGGCGTGGCCTGGCAGCTCCCGGCCATGCGTATCGAGGACTCCCCGCGCTTCGCCTACCGGGGCATGCTGCTCGATGTGGCGCGCTACTTCATGCCCAAGGAGAATGTCCTGCGCCTGATCGAGTGCATGGCGCAGCTCAAACTCAACAAACTGCACCTGCATCTGACCGACGACAACGGCTGGCGGCTGGAGATTCTGCGATACCCGCGTCTGACCGAGGTCGGCGCGTGGCGCGTGGATCGCCCGGGCAAGCTGTTCCCGGAGCGTCGCAACCCCGAACCGGGCGAACCGACGCCTGTCGGCGGTTACTATACGCAGGATGACATCCGGGAGATCGTGGCCTTTGCCGCCGCGCGGGAGATCGAGGTGATCCCCGAGATCGACGTCCCGGCGCACTCCAATGCGGCGTTGGCGGCCTATCCCGAGTATGCCTGTCCGGTGGTGGACCGTTACATCGGGGTGTTGCCCGGACTCGGGGGACGGAATGCCGACATCATCTTCTGTGCCGGCAATGACCGGACTTTCAAGTTCCTGGAAAACATCCTCGACGAGGTGATGGCGCTCTTCCCCTCGCACTACATCCACGTGGGCGGCGACGAGGCGTGGAAAACCCATTGGGAGAAATGTCCGCTCTGCCAGCAGCGCATCCGCGAGGAGGGGCTTGCCTCGACCGAGGAGTTGCAGGGTTACTTCATGCGCAGGGTGAGCGATTACGTCCGCAGCAAGGGCCGCGAGGTGATCGGCTGGGACGAACTGACCAACAGCCGCCTTCCCGAGGGGGTCATCATCCTCGGTTGGCAGGGGTATGGACAGGCCGCGCTGAAGGCTGCGGCACAGGGGCATCGTTTCATCATGACGCCGGCACGGGTCCTCTACCTGATCCGTTACCAGGGGCCGCAGCGTTTCGAACCGCCGACCTATTTCGGTAACAACACCCTGCAGGATGTCTACAACTACGAACCCGTACAGGAGGGGTGGCCGGCCGAGTACGAGCCGCTGCTCATGGGTGTGCAGGGATCGATGTGGACGGAGTTCTGCAATGCCCCGGAGGATGTCGAGTACCTGCTTTTCCCGCGTTTGGCAGCGCTTGCCGAGGTGGCCTGGCAGCCGCGCGGCGCGAAGGACTGGGCGGGGTTCCTCCAGCGGCTCGACGCCTACCTGCCGCACCTTGACATGATGGGCATTACCTATGCGCGGTCGATGTATAACCTCCAGGAGCGGATCGTCCCCGAGGCGGGTGCCCTCCGTGTGGAGTTGGAGTGCATCCGTCCCGACGTGGAAATCCGTTATACGACCGACGGGACGGTGCCTTCGGCGGCTTCGCCCCTCTACGAGGCGCCGTTGCATTTCGATGCCTCCGTGACGTTGAACTGCGCGACCTTCCAGCGGGGCGAACGTATGGGGCAGGTGCTCGAATTGCCGCTCTACTTCAACAAGGCGACGGCCCGTCCGATCCTCTCGGCGCGCGTGAACGAGTACATGCTGGTCAATGGCCTGCGCGGTAGCAACAAATATACCGATTCGGAGTGGTGCACGTGGGATTCGTGCGACGAGGTGTCGTTTACGGTCGACTTGGAGCGCTGCGAGGAGCTGCACCGTCTCACGGCGGGTTGCATTACCAACTACGGCATGGCCGTGCACCTGCCGTCGCGTTTTGCCGTGGAGCTCTCCGACGACAACGTCTCCTTCGCGGAGGTTGCCGCCCGGGAGTTCTCTCCGGAAGAGATATTCCGCGAAGGAACCTTCATCGAGGACGTGAGCTTCGACCTGGGTGGCCGCAGCGCCCGTTATGTGCGGGTTCGGCTCCAGGGGGCGGGCCCATGCCCGGAAAGCCATGTCCGCCCGGGCCAGACCCCGAAAATCTATCTGGACGAAATCATCATCGAATAACCACCCAAAGCGCGAAAAAACATGAAAAACCAGATTTATTCCCTTTTGTCGCTCGTGTCGGTGCTCGGGCTTCAGACGGTCGCCGCTGCAGAGCCGCAACCCGAGTGGCAGAGCCAGTATGCCGTGGGGCAGAACAAGATCGAACCGCATGCCTATGTCTGGCCCTACGCTTCGGTCGGGGAATCGGGCGTTGCCGCTCGTGAATGCTCCCCCTATGTTTTGAGCCTGAACGGCGCCTGGAAATTCCACTGGACGAAGAATCCCGACCGGCGACCGGTGAACTTCTATGAGCCCTCGTTCTACACGGGCGGCTGGGCCGAGATTCAGGTCCCGGGCAACTGGGAGCGGCAGGGCTACGGCACGGCGATCTACGTGAACGAGACCTACGAGTTCGACGATCCGATGTTCGAGTTCCGCAAGAACCCGCCGCTGGTGCCCTATGCGCACAACGAGGTGGGTTCCTACCGGAGGACATTCACCGTTCCGGCCTCGTGGGAAGGTCGGCGCGTGGTGTTGTGCTGCGAGGGGGTCAACTCGTTCTACTACATCTGGCTGAACGGCCATCGGCTGGGCTACAACCAGGACTCCAAGACCCCGGCCGAATGGGACATTACGGAGTATCTGACCGACGGTGAGAACGTCGTGGCGCTCGAGGTGTACCGCTGGAGTGCGGGTTCGTACCTCGAATGCCAGGACATGTGGCGCATCAGCGGGATCGAGCGCGATGTCTACCTTTACAGCACGGCCCCGGCGCATATTGCCGACTTCCGTGTCCTGTCGACGCTCGACCGGGAGCGCTATGCCGACGGCATCTTCGGCGTGGAGGTGACGACCGGCGGCCCGGCGGCTCCCGGGGCGACGCTCTCCTACGAGTTGCGCGATCCCGCGGGCCGGAGCGTTGCGGCGGGCAGGCTCGACGCCGCGCAGGCCGGACACTATGTGTTCGACCGGTTGCGGCTTCCCGAGGTTGCGCGGTGGAGCGCCGAGTCCCCGGAGCTCTACACGCTGGCGTTGACGCTCTCGGATGCCGATGGGCACGAACTGCACACGACCGGCTGCCAGGTAGGTTTCCGCACTTCGGAGGTCCGCGACGGGCGTCTCTGCATCAACGGCGTGCCGATTCTTGTCAAGGGCGTCAACCGCCACGAACACTCGCAGCGGGGCCGCACGGTGAGCCGTGAACTGATGGAAGAGGACATCCGGCTGATGAAACTCCACAACATCAATACGGTGCGTAACTCGCACTATCCGTCCGATCCCTACTGGTACGAACTCTGTGACCGCTACGGGCTCTACGTGATCGACGAGGCGAACATCGAGTCGCACGGCATGGGCTACGGCGCGGCGTCGCTGGCCAAGGATTCGACGTGGCTCACGGCTCACCTCGACCGTACGCGGCGCATGTTCGAGCGTTCGAAGAACCATCCTTCGGTGATTATATGGTCACTGGGCAACGAGGCCGGCAACGGCATCAATTTCGAGCGTACGTACGACTGGTTGAAGTCGGTCGACTCGCTGCGTCCGGTGCAGTACGAGCGTGCCGAGGAGAACTACAACACGGACATCTATTGCCGTATGTACCGCTCGACGGCCGAGATCGAGGCCTATGTTTCGAAGGAGGGTATCTACCGTCCGTTCATCCTTTGCGAGTACCTGCACGCCATGGGCAACAGCTGCGGCGGCATGAAGGCCTATTGGGATGTCTTCGAGACGCACCCCATGGCCCAAGGCGGCTGCATCTGGGACTGGGTCGACCAGTCATTCCGCGAGATCGACCCCGACGGGCGTTGGTACTGGGCCTACGGCGGCGATTACGGCCCGGAAGGGATTCCGAGTTTCGGAAACTTCTGCTGCAACGGCCTGGTGAACTCGTTGCGTGAACCGCATCCTCATATCGAGGAGGTGAAGAAAAATTACCAGAACATCAAGTCGGAGCTGCTCGATGCGAAGACGCTGCGCGTCCGCGTGAAGAACTGGTTCGACTTTACGAACCTCGACCGCTACCGGCTGGTGTGGGCCCTGGTCGGTGACGACGGACAGCGCCTTGCGGGCGGCGAGACCTCGGTGTCGTGCGCCCCGCATGCGACGGCTGAACTCGAACTGGGTGCCGTGCGCCTGCCGCGCAACGTGCATGAGGCCTACCTCAATCTGGAGTGGTATCCCCGGGAGGCAACGGCGCTTGTGCCGGCCGACTGGACGGTGGCCTATGACCAGTTTGTCGTGGCGGGTCCGGCGAAGTCGGCCCGGCCGTTCGCCGTCGCATCGGGCAAACTGGCCTTCGACGTCGACCCGCAGACGGGTGCCCTGCGCTCGCTGACGCTCGACGGACGCGAACTGCTGGCTTCGCCGCTGACGTTGAGCCTCTGGCGCCCGGGTACCGACAACGACCGGCGTGACGGCTACGGCACGCGCCGCTGGGAGGCTGCCGGATTGAAGGAGCTGACGCAGCGTGTCGTGTCGTTCCGCGAAACCCGTAACGGTACGGAGGCCGTCACGGAGATACTTAACGCCCGGGGCGAGAAGGTTGCCGACGCGACATTCCGCTATGCCTCGACCTCTGACGGCAGGGTGCGCATCTGCGTGTCGTTTGCCCCCGACACCGCAAAGGTCCGCTCGCTGGCCCGTATCGGCCTGACGTGTGAGCTTGACGGCTCGTGCGACCGCATCGAGTACCTCGGGCGCGGCGATGTCGAGACTTATGCCGACCGCAAGCAGTGCGGCATGATCGGTATCTATGCCACCACGCCCGAGCGGATGTTCCACTATTACGTGCGTCCGCAGGCCACGGGCAACCGTACCGACGTGCGGTGGGCGCGTCTGACCGATGCCGGAGGCTTCGGCCTCGGCATCCGGGCGTCGCAGCCGTTCGAATTCGGCGCACTGCCCTTCACCGACCGGATGCTCGACGAGAACGACCACGTCAACGGCCTGGAGCGCAACGGCCGCATCACGCTCCATATCGACGCCGTGCAGGCGGGTGTCGGCACGGCGACCTGCGGCCCGGGGGTTCGTCCCGAATTCCGGGTTCCGCTGACCCCGCAGGAGTTTGAATTCACGCTATATCCCCAGAACTGATGAAACGATTGCTTTATTCCCTGATCCTGGTCGCTCTGGCAGGGTGCTCCGGCACGCCGAAGGAGCCGACGTATGTGAAACATCTTGCCTTCCCCGAAGGAGCGACGCTCGACGAGAAGGTCGACATGGCAGCCTGCCTGGTCCCTTCGGCCCCGCAGTTGGCGTGGCAGCAGATGGAGCTCACGGCCTTCCTGCATTTCGGAATCAATACCTTCACCGACCGTGAGTGGGGCGACGGAAGCGAAGACCCTGCGTTGTTCAACCCCACGGGGCTCGATGCCGACCAATGGGTCCGCACGCTCAAGGCCGCCGGTTTCAAGATGGTGATCCTGACGGCCAAGCATCACGACGGATTCTGTTTGTGGCCTACGAAAACCACGCGCCATTCGGTTGCCTCCTCGCCCTGGAAACAGGGGAAGGGCGATGTGGTGCGTGAGGTGCGCGATGCCTGTGAACGCCACGGCATGAAGTTCGGCGTCTACCTCTCGCCATGGGACCGCAATGCGGACTGCTACGGCGATTCGCCGGCCTACAACCGCTTCTTCATCGAACAGCTGACCGAGCTGCTGACCAACTACGGCCAGGTGCACGAGGTGTGGTTCGACGGCGCCAATGGCGAGGGCCCCAACGGGAAGAAACAGGTCTACGACTGGGATGCCTTCTATCGGACGATCCGCGATCTGCAGCCCGATGCCGTGACGGCCATCATGGGTGACGACGTGCGGTGGGTCGGCAACGAGAAGGGCCTCGGACGTGAAACGGAGTGGAGCGCAACGGTGCTTACCCCCGGGGGATATGCCAGGGCCGGGGAGAACAACGCACGGCTGGGTATCTCCAACATGGCGCCGGACCTCGGTAGCCGCGCGATGCTTGAAAAGGCGACGGAACTCTTCTGGTACCCTTCGGAGGTGGATGTGTCGATTCGCCCGGGGTGGTTCTACCATGCAACCGAGGATGCGAAGGTCAAGAGCCTGAAACACCTGACCGACATCTACTTCCAGTCGGTGGGCTACAATTCGGTGCTGCTTCTCAACATCCCGCCCGACCGTCGCGGACGCATCCATGCCGCTGATTCCACGCGCCTGCAGGAGTTGGCGTGCTACCTTGATCGGACGTTTGCCGACGATCGGGTGGTTGGCGGTGACAAGCCGTGGCGGGCGGCGGGCGGCAACGAGCGGGTCTACAAATTGAAACCCGGTTCGCGGATCAATGTCGTGCTGCTGCAGGAGGATATTGCCCGCGGCCAGCGTGTCGACAGCTTCGTCGTCGAGGCACGCACGGCCGAAGGGTGGCAAACGATCGGCGAGGGGAAGACGGTCGGTTACAAGCGCCTGCTGCGTGTCCCCGACATCGAGGCTTCGGCCCTGCGCATCCGCCTGACACAGACGCGCCGCGAGGCCAACATCAGCCGCGTCGGGGCCTTCTATGCCGAACCCGTGGCGGAGCAGACCATGGTGGCGGAGTGGAACGACCTGCCACGCGATACGTGGAAGGTGGTCGGTACGTCGCCGCTGGTCGTGGACCTCGGGCGCAACGTTGCCCTCTCGGCTTTCACCTATGCGCCGCTCAACGCCGAAGCGCGTCCCGACATGGCCTTCCGCTATCGGTTCGCGGTGAGTGACGACGGCACGGCGTGGCGTGAGATTATCGCCAACGGGGAGTTCAGCAATATCGTAAACAACCCGCTGCCGCAAACAGTGGCCTTTACGGGCGAGGTTTCGGGACGTTATGTGCGCCTCGAGGCAACCAGTCCGGAAGGTAGTGTGGCGCGTATTGTTCCCGAGGAGTTGGGCGTGACGCTTGTGCGTCCCGAGTCGTAGCACTGCCGTCGGGCGTTTTCCTGGTGCATTTTCTGCATGAAACGACAACCGGATCGTCCTATTATAGGATGATCCGGTTTCTCTTTTTTCGATAGTTTCCCCTATGCCTCGATGACGCCTGACCCGACGAGTTCGTCGCCGTCGTACCATGCGGCGAATTGCCCCGGGGTGATGCCCCGCTGGGGTTCATCGAAGAGCAGGTAGGCCCCGGCCTCACGCATGAAGAGCCGTGCATCCTGTAACGGCTGCCTGTAACGGATGCGAACCATGAACCGGGCGCTTTCGCCGACATGCAACATCCGCAGGGGGTTGACCCAGTGAACCTCTTCCGGCCGCATCCGCAGGGCCGGGCGCCACAATCCCGGGTGGGCATCCCCTTCGCCGACGTAGATGACGTTTTCGCGGGTATCGGTCGCCAGGATAAACAGCGACTCCTTGCGTCCGCCGATGCCGAGCCCCTTGCGCTGCCCGATGGTGTAGAAGTGTGCGCCGTTGTGCTCACCGATCTTTTTGCCGTCGCGTACCGTATAGTGCCACGGTTCGGCCAATGCCGCCAGAAGTTCGTCCGACGGCGCCTCGTCGGGTGCCGGGAGCATTGCCTTGCGTGCGTATTTGGGCCACGAGGGGAGAATTTCATGCACGTTCCCGCGCTTCGAGGCGAGCTTCTGCTGGAGGAATGTCGGCAGGTCGACCTTCCCGACGAAGCAGATGCCCTGCGAATCCTTGCGTTTAGCCGTGGCCAGCCCCTGCTCGGCGGCAATACGCCGCACCTCGGGCTTCAGCAGTCTGCCCACGGGGAACAGCGCCCGGCTCAACTGCTCCTGCGAAAGCTGGCAGAGGAAATAGCTCTGATCCTTGTTGGGATCCGTTCCGGCCAGCAGCTTGTAGACCGTGCGGCCATCCGGGAGCCGCTCTTCGGCCTTGCGGCAGTAGTGCCCCGTGGCGACGTAGTCGGCCCCTAACTTCAGTGCCTCGCGCAGGAATACGTCGAACTTGATTTCGCGGTTGCACAGCACATCGGGGTTGGGCGTGCGTCCCCGCTCGTATTCGGCGAACATGTAGTCCACGACGCGTGTACGGTACTCCGCGGAGAGGTCCACGACGTGCAGCGCGATGTCGAGTTTCTTGGCCACCAGTTCGGCGAAGACGCGGTCGTCATGCCACGGGCAGTCGCCCTCGAGCGTGCCGGTCGTGTCGTGCCAGTTGATCATGAAGAGGCCGATGACCTCGTGCCCCTGCTCTTTCAGGAGCCAGGCGGCGACCGACGAGTCGACGCCGCCCGAGAGTCCTATCACAACGCGTGCCATCTATTCCAACGTTAAAAGTCCTTCGGGCAGCACGAAGTGTACCGTGCGGCCCTCGAAGTCGATGTGGGCAATAAACTCCTCGACGGCGGGGACCAACACGCGGCGTCCGTCGATTTCCAGTTCGAAGAGCGGGTTCGTGTCGCTGTCGTAATAGTCGGTGAGGGTCCCGGCATGCTTTTCGGCATCTCCGGCCTCCTCGACTTCTGTTGCGAATCCGATCAGGTCTTCGAGGTAGAACTCGTCATCGTCCGCATCGGCAGGCTCCTCGATGCGGAACTCCAGTCCCAGCAGCTCCTCGGCGCGTCGTTCGGTGTCGAGGTCGGCGAAGGCGGCGACGGCCCCCGCCTGGCCGCGCCGTTCGAAGCGTTCGCACCAGAGCGGCACGTCGAGACCGTCGATGGAGACCATCAGCGGGGTCTGTGCGGGGTCGAAGTCATCGGGAAAGGCGTCGTAGAGCGAGAGCATGACGCTGCCTGCGGTGCCGAAGAGTTTGTTGATGCGTCCTGCGGGAGTGGCCATTTCGAAAAGGGTTTACGGCGCAAAAATACAAAAAAAACAGCAAACCGTCGCAGTCTGACGATTTGCTGTCTGTCGGAATCGTCCGGGCGACCGAAACGCGGCCCGGGTCGTGTCTACAGTTCTTGCTTGCTTATTCGGCAGCGGCCTCTTCGGCGGCGGGAGCCTCCTCGGAGTTCTCGGCGGCAGCCTCGGCAGCGGCGGCCTCGGCGGCCTCACGGGCAGCGGCTTCGGCGGCAGCCTTCTTCTCGGCGATGGCGGCGGCGCGCTCCTCGTTCACCTTGCTTTCGGCAGCCAGGCGGGCCTTCTCGGCAGCCTTGGCATCGGAAGCCAGCTTGTTGGTCTTGGCCTCGATCTTGCCGGTCTTGGCCTCCATCCACTTGTTGAAGCGTGCTTCGGCCTCGGCCTCGGAGAATGCACCTTTGGCAACGCCTCCGAGCAGGTGCTTCTTGTAGAGGACACCCTTGTAGGAGAGGATAGCCCGACAGGTATCGGTGGGTTGTGCGCCTTTTTGTAACCAATCCAGAGCTTTCTCGAAGTTC
>DXGO01000042.1 GCA_019113885.1 Candidatus Alistipes intestinipullorum
GCGAACAACAATCCGCCGCCATCGAAAAACTCAATGCCGATGGATTTAATTTCTACGGCTGCGGATACATCATGTGTTCAGGGTCCGCAGGTACTCCGAAATATTTAGCGAATGTATCGGCACAAGATGACACAGCATACGGTATGGGTTGTTATCCGACTTCGACTGCTCAATCAATCACCTACAATACAGCGGATGATCCATCGAGCGGAATCAAAAACATCATGTACCGTATAGGCATGATCACCTATAACGCGAAATATAACCGCGTGACGGTGTCTAATCAGAGTGGCTATGGTGGTTATCCTGTCCGCTGCATCAAGGACGCCGAGTAATCCCATACCTACACGCACACACACAAACAACAATACGAACTTTCCATGAAAAGAACCCCCAATTACCTGAAACACATCCTGCAATGGGGCGTGCTGGCCGCCATCGCCATCACGGTGATCTGGACCGCGCTGGCCAACAAGCCCGTCGATGTCGAAAAATACTGTCCCTTCGGCGGTTTGCAGGCCTTCGGAACCTATCTGGTCAACAATTCGCTCGCCTGCTCGATGTCGATGCTCCAGATCATGATGGGAATCGTGCTCGCCGTGGGCGTCATCCTCTTCTCGAAACTCTTCTGCGGATACCTCTGCCCCCTCGGGACTGTCGGTGAGGCCATGGGACGCGTCGGGAAGAAACTGCACCTTCAGGTCGAAGTGCGTTCGGGCAGCATCGCCGACCGCCTGTTGCGCGTCGTGAAGTACATCCTGCTCTTCACCATCCTCTACAACACCCTCTCGTCGAGCGAGCTCTTCTGCAAGCAGCTCGATCCGTACTACGCCGTAGCTACCGGTTTCAAGGGTGAGATCGTCCTCTGGATGTCCATCACGAGCCTCGTGCTGCTCCTCCTGGGCGGATTCGTCGTGAAGATGTTCTGGTGCAAGTACATCTGCCCCCTGGGCGCCGCCAGCAACATCTTCAAGTTCACATGGCTGCTCATCGCCGCCGCTGCCGTAGCCTGGATTCTCGGGCTGCTCGGCGTGGAGGGCATCTGGGTATGGGTCGTCGGCGCAACCTGCCTGATCAGCTACATCATCGAGATGGTCAAGCTCCGCAGCTGCACCTTCCCGCTCATGTACGTCGAGCGCGACGCCAGCGCCTGCAACGGCTGCGGACTCTGCACCAAGAAGTGCCCGTACCAGATCCGTGTGCAGGACCTCGCAAAGGTCAAGCATGTGGACTGCACGATGTGCGGACAGTGTATCTCCTCGTGCGCTACGGGGGCCCTGCAGTTCAACGGCCGCAAGTCGCTGCGCTGGGTGCCGGGTATTCTGACCGTCGTGCTCTTCGCCATCGCCGTATGGCTGGGCAGCACGATGGAGCTGCCGACCATCGACGAAAAGTGGGGCGAGTACGAGCAGGTCGAAAACCTCCAGTCCTACAAACTCGACGGTTTGCAGACCGTGAAGTGCTACGGCTCGTCGAAGGCCTTCTCCGCGAAGATGCAGACCGTGCCGGGCGTTTACGGCGTCAAGACCTTCGTGCGCCGACACGGTGTCGAGGTCTTCTTCGACCCCGCCAAGACCGATACGGTGAAGATTCAGGAGGCCATCTTTACCCCCTCGCAGCGCAAGTATGCTACGCCCGGGGATGACATGCCGACCCTCGGGGTGATCAAACTCGGCGTCGAAGGACTCCATGACCGCATGGATATGGTCTACTTCGGCATGGCGCTCCAGAAGATCGAGGGCATCTACGGCTACACCGCCGAGTTCGCCTGCCCGGTCGACGTGACCGTCTATGTCGATCCCGCCGCGACAATCACCGAGGAGCAGTTCGAGGAGGCGATCAACGCCAAGGAGCTCATCATTCCCGGCAAGGAAGAGGACAAGGTCTTCCCGATGCACACCGTGCTGAAGAGCTACGCTCCGGCCGGCGAGGTGTCGCGCGAAGAATTCGCACAGGTGATGTTCCGCGACATCGAGACGCTCAACGGACGATTCATCGCCAACCAGGAGAAGTGGGGCGACAGCGAACAGTATCCGCAGGCCATTTACGTAATGGAGTTCCCGAGCATCGAGAAGCCTCTCATACGGCGTGTATTCCCGTATTTCAAGAGCTTCCTCTCTTGCCAGGACGGTATCCTTTCGCTCGACTTCGTGCTGCAGGGAACCACGCCCGTGATGCGCATCCACTACGTCAAGTCGATGTGGGACGACGCGCGCATCTGGAACGAAATCTTCCAGGCCGAGAAGTGGACGCTGCGCATGGCCGACGGCACCTTTAAGGAGTCGGATCCGCAGCTCAAGTTCTCCAACGAAGGACATACGGTCGAGGAGTAATCCCATCGTGCGAAATGTCTCCAGGGCCCGTCTCGGACAGGACGGGCAGGCCCTCCGAACAGATGACGAAGTCCCTCGCGGTCACATGCCTGCGGGGGATTTCGTCGAATCGGAACCTTGTCGCCGGTTCCCAACGGAAGGAAGACGAAACGAAGCATCAAAAAAAATCGTATAACAATGAAAAAATGGTTTATATGCGCGATTGCGCTCCTCGTGGCCATGCAGCAGGCTGCCGCCGACGAGGGCATGTGGCTGATCAACAACCTCGAAACCATCTACGCCCGGATGCGGGCCGAGGGGCTGAAGCTCAAACCCGAAGCGATCTATAACGAAGCGATTCCGGCGCTGGCCGATGCCGTGGTTGCCGTCGACGGCGGCATGGGGTCGGGAAGCATGATCTCCGACCAGGGACTCATGATTACCAACCACCACGTCGCGTACAGCGACATCTGCGCCCTCTCGACCGAGGAACACAACTACCTCGAAACGGGCTTCTGGGCCAAGAACCGCCAGGAGGAGATTCCCGTTCCCGGAAAGACCGTATGGTTCCTGCGCAAGGTCGAGGATGTGACCGCCGAGGTCGAGGCCATCAAGGACCGGATCAAGGCCGAAGGGCGCTGGGGCATGATGTCGATGCGCCGCGTCTACTCCGAAATCGAGAAAAAATATGCCGCAACGACCGATTTCGAGGTTTCCTGCATGGCCATGTGGGGCGGCAAAAGCTACCTGATGTTCTACTACGACGTCTATCGTGACGTGCGGCTCGTCGGAACGCCTCCCGTGTCGATCGGCGCCTTCGGCGGCGAGTACGACAACTGGAGCTGGCCCCAGCACAAGGGAGATTTCACCCTCTACCGCGTCTATGCCGACAGCGAGGGACGTCCGGCCGACTACGCCGCCGACAACATTCCGCTCAAGCCCCGCAAAGTGCTGTCGATCGCTACGGGCGGCGTCCATGACGGCGACTTCAGCATGGTCATCGGATTCCCGGGACGCACGAACCGCTACGCTTCGTCGTTCGCCATCGACGAAAAACAGCATGTACAGAATCCCGTCGTCGTGCAGAACCGACAGGAGCGCATGGACATCATCCGCCGGCACATGCAGCGCGACCCGCGCGTGCGGATGGCCTATTCCGACAAATACTTCTCGCTGAGCAACTACGCCGACTATGCCAAGTGGGAGACGCGCTGTCTGCAACGTTTCGACGTCGCGTCGATCCGCCGGGCCGAGGAGGCGCGCCTGCAGGAGTGGATCGAGGCCGATCCGGAACGCAAGGCCAAATACGGCAACCTGCTGGAGACGCTCTCCAACGGCTATGCGTCGCGCTGCGACGCCGAACGGGCGCTGAACTTCTTCCGCGAGGCGTGGCTCGGGCCGAGCGAAGCGCTGCTTACGGCCAACCGCGTGTCATCGTACCTCGGGAAACTCGACCGCATGCACCGCGACTCGCTGATCCTTACGGACAAGGATGCCGCCGGGGTGCTCAACGCCGCATTCCGGATGCACAAGGAGTACGATATTGACACCGATCGCGATCTGTTCGCCCGCATGACGGTCAACTTCACGGCCAATGTCCCGCAGGAGATGTGGGGAGAGACGCTCGTCAAGATGTATGAAGCCGCCGGTGGCGATGCTGACCGCATGGCCCGCGAGGCGTTCGACAACTCGTTCTGCACCTCGCCGGAGCGTTACGAGGCCTACTTCTCGAAAAACCGTTCGGTGGAGGAGATCCGCCGCGATCCGCTGGTGGCGCTGACCGAGTCGGTACGCGTGCAGAACTTCACCGAGTGCGTGAACCGTGCCGAACGAAAGGCCTGCGAACGTGCCTGCCGCGGACGCCACGCCGCAGGGAATTACGTATCGGCCCTTGAATCGGAATACGCAGGGCTGCTCTATGACTTCCGTGCCTCGGAGAACATCCCGCAGTACCCCAATGCCAACTCGACGTTGCGCCTTACCTACGGGACCGTCGGGCCGCTCTCGCCCTCGGACGGCGTGCATTACGATTCACGCTCGACCACGGCAGGATATATGGAGAAGTACGACCCCGGGCAGTATGAATACCGGGTCGACGACCGCATGCGCGGGCTGCTGGAGTCCAAGGATTGGGGACGCTGGGGCGAAAAGGGAACGCTCTACGTCAACTTCCTGACCGACCATGACATCACGGGCGGAAATTCGGGAAGCCCGGTACTCGACGCCCGGGGACGCCTCATAGGGCTCGCATTCGACGGCAACCGTGAGTCAATGGCCGGTGATCTGTGGTTCCATCCCGAGTTGGCCAAGACCGTCTGCGTCGACATTCGCTACGTAATGTGGGTTATCGAAAAGTATGCCGGAGCCACCTGGCTGCTCGACGAAATGCAGTTCGAGAAATAGATATAGATGCCGATGGGGTAAAAGGGGCCCAGAACCCTGACGCGCCCAATCATTGAAAGGAACCGAATTTCCGGATCCACAAAACGAAAGCCCCTGTCTCCGTGATGAAGACAGGGGCTAACGTATGCATGTGGCATCAGGCTTGTTTGCCGGAAAGGATTTTCCAAACCCCGGCACTCAAGGCCGCCCCGACAAACGGAGCTACGATGAACAGCCATAATTGCGACAGAGCAGTGCCGCCTTCGAACAACGCCGGGCCGATCGAACGGGCCGGATTAACCGATGTCCCCGTAATGGGGATGCAGACGATGTGTACCAATACCAGCGTCAGGCCAATGGCTAAACCGGCGAAATTGCCCGCTCCGTACCGGGCATCCGTAGCGCCCAGCACCACAAGAACGAACACGAAGGTGAAGACGGCCTCGGCAATGAATGCCTGGAGCATCATCCCATCGCCAAAAGTATTCGCACCCGTCGTTGTCGGGCCTCCGTTCATACCGCTCGAAACGAGGGCATAAAGGACTGCTGATCCGATGATGGCTCCGAGTACCTGGAAGATCATGTAGCATACGGCCTCCTTCCCGCCCATGCGGCCCGAAAGAAAGACCCCCAATGTGATGGCCGGATTGATGTGGCAACCCGAAATACCGCCGATGGTGTAGGCCATGGCAACGACCGCAAGACCGAAAGCCAACGCCACGCCGATCGTCCCGACTCCAGCGCCGACTGTCCCGGCAACGCTCCCAGCAAAGGCGGCGCTGCCGCATCCCATCAGGACGAGAACCATCGTCCCGATCATTTCCGCAATGTACTTTTTCATCTTCTTGAAAATTTAAGGTTCGTCATTTCCAAGACTAAAGTTAGCGATAAAATACAACATATACAAGGTTCCCTCATAAAGTTCCCCATGCAAGGGCCGTCCTCAAATCCTGTCTGCGATGCAATCGGTCAGAATCAGTCCCTGTACGTCTTCCTCTTTCCGGAGATATCCGCTGCCGGCAGCGGATTTACGAGGATACCGTCCTCTCCGAACCCGGAGCACGAGAAGCCTCAGAATTCGCCGTCCACGTAATAGTTGTCAGGGGCAATTTTCCGTTTCTTCACGGGGAGGGATTCTTCGTAATCCGAACCATTATCCGAGGGCGGAATGACCTGCACGTCGAATTCGAGCAACGCCACGCTTTGCGTTTCGAAGTTTCCGTAGAGCCGAATCTGGTGTCGGACAAGTCCTCGATTCTTCGAACTGTCATAGCGGAATACCAACCGCTCGCTGTTTCCGGGAGAAATGATGCGTTTGGTATCATCGTGGGCAATACAACCGCACGATGTCTGTATTTCACTGATGACAAGCGCATTTTTTCCCGTATTGCGGATTTCGTAATCGATCCACAATTCCTCGCCTTCCACAATCGGGTAGTAGTGTCGGATCGGGTCCTCAATCTCGACAGTGGTGGGCTCGACCCGTCCCGAGCAGGAAATCCACAAGGGCAGGAATGATGCAAACAGAATGGGCAGGAAGTTACTTTTTTTCATAGATTTCGATTTCATCGCAGGCCGCGCGGAGTCCCGGCGTCCCATTTGGTTTTACAGTGATGCGTACGGTGTCGCCCGCCGAAACGCGCAATTCGATCCGGGCGGTAATTTTCGAAAAAGGCTCGGGCTGCGGCCTGAAATCGGCATGGTGCCGCTCTCGACCGTTACGTGTGACGGAAAACTCCGCCGGAAGTCCCATCCGCCATTTGGGGGCGAAGAGAAATCCTCCCGCAACAACCAACTCGCAGGAGTGGTCGAAAGTCATTTCGGCCTGAACCTCACCCTCGCCAAACAGGTACCATGCCGTGTGGTAATCCGAGGGGAAACCACATATCCCGTCGGAGAGAATCGACGGATCTGCCGCATCGCCGGCAGTCGCGACGAATTGTGCACGAAGAGGAAACATGCCTTCGGGAGTGCGGGACCTGACGCCGTATTCACGCCAATACGTCAGGTAAGCGTCAATCGCACCTCCGGCTTCCTTGTAATTCGCCATTTCGGGAAATGCTGCATGGCCCTCAAGATCGTTCAGCAGGTCTCCGGACTTCTCGGCGTCGTAATGAAGGCCTTCGGGAACACGCATCAACTCCAAGGCTGTGAAGTTAAGCGCCGTCAATATCCGGTTGAGCCGCTGGCGTTCCTCTCCGGAGGTGGTTTTGGCGACTGCGTCGAGCTTTGTACGGAAGTCCTCGAACTCTCCCGGATCGAGATATGCTTCGATCGCATCGCCGATTCCGCCATAGTATTCGAGCCTGGGGCGATTGTCGGCAACGCGCCGTTCCAACCTCAGGTAGTAGTCACGCAGCAGGGGTGCGGATAGGGGATAAAAGCGATCCAAATAGGCGCTGACAAGCACTCGCGGATCAGGGTTGTCAAGTTTGAGCATGGAGGCAATGACGAACGTCTGCATGTCGTCCATAAAAGCATAGTCGTATCCACTCCCGTTGTAGAACACGCCTTTAATCCCGAGCCTCCGGAACAGTTTCAGACGTTCGTCAAGGATACCGAGAACCGGAAAAGGCGTAAGATAATCGTCGAAATTACGCATGTAATCCCAGACATATATACGGTCCGTAACGGTACTCCATGCCTGGATTTTCCCTTCGAAACGACTCTGTGAGACACTTGTGCTGATACCGGGCTGGAGAGGTAGATCGATAGCGCTGATGATGACTCCTGCGTTTTCGGGCATACGCGTGGCAGGTGCGGTCTCCGTGGTGAGATAGGAGGTTGTGAAAAAAAGATGCGCCGGAAAGCGATCCGCTATGCGCCGGAGCAAAGCCATGACTGCCGGCGTGGCATTTTGAGGGGTATTCCCGGCCCGGCGACAACGGTCACATAGGCAGACGACGGAATTATCGTCGGGCATGATACAAAAACGGCTTCCGGAATCTCCGCCGGTCGTTGCAGAAGTGTTCCCGTCGCCATAATTATCGAGGATATAGGCCTCCAGCCGTCGGCACAGCAGGTCGGAAGAGAAGCAGAACTGACGGCGATCTCTGTATCCGTCATGGTAGGCATACAAAGAATCGTCGTCCGTGTCCACCAGCACCTTGCGAAGGTTATGCCCCCACAGTCCCCAGTCATAATCGACGTTATGCGATGCGTTCACCGCCATGAAATCGGGATCGCTGTTGGTTGGGGAATAGATGCCCCGATATTCGAACGGGAACCGCCCCGACACTTCCGGATTCGGTTCGAGTAGAGCAGGCGGCAGGTCCGAAGCACGAATGCGGCCGTCGTCACGTGCCATCCAGCCAATGGCCTGATAAATAACCCAGAGCATCGTAGAGGCATCTTTGGCCTGCAATGTCAGGCGGTTACCCCGCAGGGAAAGGGCATAATCCTCCTGCAGGGCAGGATTCTGGTCCACGACGACATCCAATGTCCGTACGTGCGGGGTATCTCCGAGAATCCCGACACGATCACTGCGCCGGTCGAGCTGCAAACACAGGTATTCCGCCCATTTCGGATCGGTATCATCGTCAGCCGGTAGTATCCGATAATGGTCGTAGGAGCGCATTTGGGCCATACAGGTCGTACCCGCGGTGAGCACGATAAAAAACAGAAGCAGACGAACAGATGTTTTCATGGATGCGGTCAGAAGCGGAACGTGACATACACGTTGGCGTTCAGCGTGTTTTTGTATTCGGTACGGATATCCTCCGTGAAATCGTCGTATGAGCCCGTACGGATGCCGTCCTGTGTGTAGAGCGTGCTGCAGGTAAGGTCAAGTCCAATCAACATGTGTTTACCGACCAGATAGCCGGCGCCAATGCCTGCCGAGAAGTTGATCCGGTCAAAACAGCCGGGCAGGGCACGGTCAATCACATCCAGTTCCGGAGCATTTCCGATTCCGACGGATGCCCTAATGAACGATATCCGGTCGCCGCCAGGAAGGTACTTGAACTGTGCGGAGCCGTTGGCATAACATTGCCCGCCCATGAAAAAGACTTCGCCATTCAGCGTCAACACAAGGCTTTCGAATGATTTGGTCGCCGTCAGGCCGGCATTAAAAAGCTGCTCCTCGACCTGTACATATCGTTCCGCCACCCAGTTGCCCTGCGTCGTGCCGGTTGCCTCGTCCGTAGTCTCTTCCCAACGGTAGTCGATCTGATCCCGATCCAGGCTTCTGTAGCCAAGATTCAGCCCGAGGGACCACTCCCGGTTGAAATCGCAGGAAACAGAGGCCGCGGCCGTAACGGTGGGAAAGTAGGCGTTGGCCCATCCTGCGGCAAGCGACAGATTCCACCGTCGTGCGATCCGCCGTTCCCAACCCGCAACGAGCCTTATGCCCTGTCCACCCTCCGTGGTGAGTCCTTCGTTTTCGGTATCGACGACACGCTCGCGCGCCGTATAGGAGGGCGTCACGAAAAAACGGTTCCGCGATGTCGTATAGGCACAGGATATCTCTGTTACCGGAGCAAACGTCCGACCATTGAGGTATCCACCCCATAGTACACCCATCGATAGTTCGTTTTTCAATCCCCGATATTGCAATCCGGTCAGATGCCGTCCGAACGTTCGGACTTCGGCGACCTCCGGGCGGTAGCGGCTCTGGAAGAGATAGGCAGAGTCGTAACGCTCGCGCTTCTCATAAACGACACCCTTGACAAGCATCAGATTCCGGTTGTCGGGATCGTTAGCCAAAGCTGTGTCGATGCACTCCATGGCCCCGTCGAGATTCCCCGAGCGAATACGCTCCCGGGCCAGGGCTTCGCTGCCGGCCGACAGCGCGGCAACAAGGTCCATGTTCCCGGACAACGAGTCGACACGGGGAACGAGGATTCCAACAGCCTCTTCATACCGTCCTTCGGCATACAGCGAGGCGGCCATCTTGTTGGTGAAGGCCCGATTCGCCGGGAATCGCTGTAGCCCGTAGCGAATATACTCGTCCGAGGCGGACTTGTCACCCGCCTGTTCATGACTCGCAATGGCATAAAGGATCAGTGGTTCCGAGTCAGGGCAAACCGCGACAGCGCGTCGGCTTTCCCGGCAGGCATTGCGCCGATCGCCGCTTTCGAGAAGGCTCTTGATATACGGAACAGCGATCTCCTCGTATGTGTCGCAAACCCGGCTCATGTCCGATGCGTTATCGGCGAGCCGGTATTCGTACAGCCCATCCAGCGCAGCTGCCGGGTCGCCCGCCATGACTTCCGTTTCAGCCATCCGGATGACATATTCCTCATGTTCGATGGAGGGTTTCATACGTTCGAGAACACGCCTTGCCGCATCAGCTCGTTTCAAAAGCAGAAGAATCGAATGGCTCTTTTTCATGGCGGCGACCCGCAGTTCGGGATCCGGAGCATGTTCCGATACGAAGGCAAGGTCCCCGATGGCTTCGTCATGTGACCCTTCGCGGAAGAGAGTTTCGGCCCGGGCATATTTCATGGCACACAGTTCTTCGGCAATATCCGTGTTTTCGGGATCGGATTCATAAAGGCGTTCCAACAGGATGGCCGCTTTCGGATTCCCCGACCGCCTGTACAAATCATACTCCTTATAACGCAGTTCAGGGGAGTCGCCCCGCAACCGGCGCGCTTCGGCAAGGTAGTGTTTCGCATCTTCATCTCGGCCGCTCCGCAGCGCCTCGTTGAGCAAATAGTCCAAAGCCTCCGGATCCTGGGCTCGGTCGTAGAGCTTTCCATAGAGTTGGTAGGGGTCAGCATCCCGCCGGGCCCGGGCATATTCACCGATGATGGCATCCCGAAGCCGTTCCAGGGCCCTGGCATTCCGGCAGGCAGCCATCCGCTCGTCGAGTAATGCCAGTGCCTCTGGGTAACGCTGCAGTCCGGAGAGTATCTCCGCCGTCTTGGCTATCAGCGGTTCCGAGCAGGGAAATTGCTGCACACCCTCCGAAGCGACAGTCAGGCCTGCCTCCGGATCACCCTCCTGCAACAGCAGATTGACCAAATCGAGATAGTGAGTCGCATCGGAACGATCGTTGTCCAACAGCTCCTGCAACTGTTTTATCGCAGCGGCCCGATTACCGTTTTTCCTTTCACGCAGGTAGTTTTCCTCAAGACGGGCCAAGTAGTCTTTCCGAACAAGCGAATCATTCGGATAGATCTGGAACAGCCTTTTCAGCATCCTGTCCGCCTCGGCATCGTCGCCCTGCTTGCGATACAGCCCGATCTTCCGTTTCCAGAGCCCGGGCCAATAGGGAGTCGTTTCCAACAGCTCGTTGACGTAGCATATAGCACTGGAATAGTTGCCGGTCTGTTCCTCGACATTGACCAGCAAGCTTTTTGCCACCACATTGTCGGGAGAGGTTCTGACAGCGCGGACCAGGAAATAACGGGCGTTATCATAATCCTGCTGCCGATAATAGAATGCTCCTGCCAGCCCGTTCAACTCCGAGGATTCGGGATAGAGTTCCAGCCCCTCCTTCAAAAGTTCCATGCCTTCGTCCCAGGCTTCCCGGTCGAAAAGTTCCCCGACACGCTTCTCGTACTCCTCCGGACTCTTCTCCTTTCCGAATGCATAGGTCTCTCCCGCCCCAGAGCAAGGCTAAGGCCAGGATGGCAACGTACAGCCGGGACATCCCGTTCCGGAAAGACAATAGGGAAAAATTATGTTTCATGGTCAGATCGTTTTTGGCTCCGAGGAAAAACCTTTCCGGGTCATTTCGCCCCATACGGCCTTCGTCTTGATAAAATAGTTCCAATAGCCCTTCAACGAGAAGAAAACGACCATCGGATGATATATGAATGGTTCGAGTATGGCTGCCATCAGAATCCACAAGTAGGATTTGAACTTCCGGTACGAACCTCCCAACGTGTAATCGTAGAAAATGACCACCAGGGAGAGCGTAAGACAGAAGACGTAGATGGCCCAAAAAATCACCCAGGCCGTGTTCCAGTTTACGGCACCCGTAAGGGCCAGAAAAACAAGCGTCAATGTACCGATAAACTCGATCATCGGGGCACAGAACTCGAAGATCAGCAGGTAGGGCAGTGTGACCATGCCCAGTTGCCGGTATTTGCGATTGAAGACGAAGCGCCGATGGCGGGCGAATGTCTGGATCAGTCCCCGCCCCCAACGGATACGCTGGCGGGAGAGAATCCGGATATTCGAAGGACCTTCGGTCCAGCAGCAGGTTTGCGGAATCTGTACCACCGTGTATTTGCGCGATGTGTCACAGCAATAACCCACCATGCGGATCAGCATGTCCATGTCCTCGGCGAAGGAGTCCGGGCTGTAACCGCCGGCCGCGATGACAACCTTCCGGTCGAACAGACCGTATCCGCCCGATACGTTGGGCATAGAGTTAATGGCTGACCAACCCATCTTGCCGATCAGAAACGACCGCATGTATTCGAGCGTTTGGAACAACGGAATCAGGGTGTGAGGCGGAAACGCCTCCACGATCTCCCCCTTACTCATTTTGCATCCGTTCGACATGGCCATGGCACCGCTGACCGCAATGACATGTTCGTTGTCGAGTACAGGCATAATGCACTGGTAGATGGCATCCCGTGCCAGAATGCAGTCCACGTCCGTATTGATGAAATAGGGGTATGTCGCCACGTTCAGTCCGGCATTGACGGCATCCGCTTTCGTGCCGCCGTTCTCCTTATCGACAACCGTCAGTTTCCCGAAGCGGGGGTCCTTGGATCGGAACAACCGCTTGAATGGCCGGGTCTTGATAAGTTCCACATAGTCGAACGGGACTTCGACCAACTGGAAATCTCGATCAACTTTTCCAACGTGGAGTCCTTGCTGCCGTCGTTCACAATAACCACCTCGAATTTCGGATAGTTCTGTGCAAGCAGTGAATTCACATTGTCGACAATGGTGCGCTCTTCGTTATAGGCGGGCGCCACGATCGACACGCCCGGGGTATAGGGGCTTTTATCGACAATCTTCTTTGCATAGGATTCGACGAACGACGCCCGGCTTCTCCGGGTCGATATTTCGGCGAGCCAGATCAGAATGACGTAGGATACGATGATGGCAATGGAGTAGATAAATATGGCGTATCCGTAAAACGTGATGAAGAACTCTTTCATGACAGGAGCGCGGGTTGTTCGGGTTGTTGAATAAGGATGTCGTTATCGATCTGTTCGAAGAGCAGGCGTTCGTCGGCCGTAGCACGGGCTTTCATCTCCCGGACACAAGCACGTCCTTCATCGTTGTAGCGCCACAGACAGCGAAGTGCCGTCCGCTTGGTAAACCGTGACGCCGAAGCGTAGAAGACCTCACGCATGAAATCCACGGATTTTCCGGAACCGATGGCAAGGAGACTCTCCAGAATGATCCGCCGCATGGGTTCCGACTGATTGAAGAAACAGGCTTTCATCGGCTCTTCGGCGGCGACATAACGGCGCAGTCCCATACCTTCGAAAGCGGCTTTGCGAAAACTCTGGTGCGGAGCGTCAAAGTATTCGACGAGATAGCCGACCTCGATGTCGCTGCCCCAGTAAGCGGTTTCGCGGATGAAGAATGTCGCGATTTCCGGATTCGACAATTGCCGGATCAATGGGATGAATGACGGCAGACGCTTCCCCGCATCGTGGCAATCCTTAAATAGCTGGTGCAGTTCCAAACGATCCCAGACCGTAAACGTGTCGTTCATTTTCTCGTTTTCGAAATAAAGGTACGGATCGTCACGATTGATGAGCATATAGTAGAACCTGGCGGCTTTATGCAATCGGACGTCGCGATTGTTCACAATGCTGGCCATAACACTGTCAGGCAACTGCATACCCAACAACCGAGCCGCCTGTATGACGCGGAGTTTTTCCTTGTCGGCACCGTAGATCAATCGGTTTTCCATGAACTCGTTCAGCCCGAGTAGCTCCATCGTGTGGCGAATATTGGTTACAGCGGGTTCTTTCGGTTCCGTGTCGGCGCGAAGCAGAATGAAGAGCTCGATCCATTGCATCCGATATGCTTCGGTCGTCTCGACGATCGTTTCAAGAGCGATCCGCTCGGAAAGCTCTGACAACGAGAGGATGCGGTCAGTATCGGCGATTTCGTTCAATATCTTGTAGTATTTGTCTTTCAACGTACTGAACATTCTTTCGCTCTTTTTCCACCGATAAATATCCCCGGCCATCAGCCCGGTCAGAAGGATCACGCCCAGAATACATAGCAGGATAATGACACAGGAGACCTGAACAACCCATGGGTATTAGGCATAGGAACTCTTAAGAGTATTGTACAGGTATGCAATGTAATCCGTTCCGGTAAGGTGGATTCCATCTTCCCAGGGCATGATCGGTCCGCCTCCGGAAGCGTGTATGGTCCCGGACCGATAGGTGATTCCGAGGCCTACGACGATAAGGACCAGAAACAGAAGAATGGATATACCCAAAAATACTCTGCCGTTGATTTTGAATTTCATGTCAAGGTTCGGATAAGATTATACGATCACGGAAGGTCAAACAGGTTTTAACGTGCAAAAATTATGAA
>DXGO01000043.1 GCA_019113885.1 Candidatus Alistipes intestinipullorum
TCCCCAAGTCCCCGGAGTCGGACCGCAGCGGTTCTGGCATCGGCCTGCCGAATCTCGTCAAACGGCTCGAAATGATCTACCCTGGCCGTTACACCTTCAAATACGGTCCGGTCGGCAATATCTACCGGGCCTTGTTATGCCTTAATCCCAGAGAATCATGAAACTGCGCTGTGTGGTCATCGACGACGAGCCGTTGGCCGTCGAACTGCTTGAATCCTATGTCCGCAAGACGCCCTTCCTGGAGCTCTCGGGTTCCTACGGAAGCGGCTCGGCGGCCTTCGAGGCGCTGCACGAGCAGCCGGTCGACCTCGTCTTCTGCGACATCCAGATGCCCGGGCTCAACGGCATGGAGCTCTCGCGCATGTTGCCGGCCGAAACGCGCATCGTCTTCACCACGGCCTTCAGCCGCTATGCCGTCGAGGGATTCCGCGTCAACGCCGTCGACTACCTGCTCAAACCGATCGGCTATACGGAATTTCTGGCCGCGGCGGAGAAGGCCCTCGCGTGGTTCGAGCTCAACGCCCGGACCGCTGCCGCAACGGCTTCCACATCAGTGCCGAACACCCCGGGCGTTGCAGCCAAAAGCCTCTTTGTCAAGACCGAATACCGCCTGCAACAGATCGAATTCGACCGTATCCTCTATATCGAGGGGTTGAAAGACTACGTGAAGATACACGTCGAGGGGGAACCGCACCCCGTGCTGTCGCTCATGAGCCTCAAGTCGCTCGAGGAGCAGCTGCCGGCAGACCGGTTCATCCGCGTACACCGTTCCTACATCGTCCAGCCGTCGAAAATCCGCACCATCGAGCGGAACCGCATCGTCTTCGGGAAGGAGTACATCCCCGTCTCGGAGAACTACCGGCAAGCGTTCTTTGATTTCCTGGCCGACCACTCGCCGATCGTATGACGCTGCGGCGGGGCGGCAGGCACGACAGGACTTCCGGAGGTCCTTCACAAGAACTTCACGCCCCGCAGACGGCCCCGGACGCGTACGGCGGTCTCGCGCTCGACGATGCCCGTGACGACATCGGCGGCATCGTGCCAGCGGTTCGAACGGAACTGCCGCCGGTAGGTGGTCAAATGGGCATAGAGTTCGGGCCACGTGCGGTTCCACCCCCGAGGGAACCGCACCAGGTGCAGGACGGTGGCCGAATTGGAGAGGATGCGCGCCTCCTTGTTAGCACTCTGATGAAACCACTCGACCCGCACGTCCGGCGCACGCGCCTGTACCGCACGGGCGAAGCCGCGGCCGCCGTTGTTGCTCTCGATCGCCGCCTGACGCGTCCCGGAACGCAGGAGCATCCCGGCAACGGCCGACTCGGTCACCTCCATCGGCTCGCGCGTGTAGACGGCGTCGGTGACGTAGATCACCCCGTCGGCATCGACCGCGTAGCAGAGCGAGCAGAGGTAGTCGTCGCCCGTATCGGCCGTATCGGTATAGTTGGCCAGACGGACGATCTCGCGCGGCAGCAGGTCGTATTCGGCGAAGTTGCGGCCGTAGAGCAGTCCCTCGCGCGAGGAGGGGTGCCCCTGGTACATCGCCTCGAACTGCAACGGATCGAGCCGCCGCTTGGCCTCGAGCAGGGCGACGCCCTGTTGACACGCCCACAGCGCCTCGCCCGGAGCCCGGGGGTCGATCTCGGTCGGAGGGCCGCTTTTCAACGCCTCGAAATTGAGGTGCAGCCACCGGTCGGAGGATTGCCCGTCGAGCTGCTCCCAGCGTTCGAGGGGCTCCACCGTCTCGCGCTCGAGCAGCGCCCCGATCAGGTCCTCCTCGTGCCAGCGGGTGAAGACGACCAGTTCGCGCGAGGTATTGTGCATGCGGGTGCGTACCACCGAGGTGTACCACTCCCAGCAGTTGGCCCTCACGAGCGGCGAATTGGCCTCGAGGGCATCCTTGTAGAGGTCGTCGAGGATGAAGCAGTCGACGCGGTTGCCCGTCAGGGCCCCTTCGCGGCCCACCGAGAGCAGGCTTCCGCGGTGGCCGATGATCTCCGCCTCGTCGGAGGTGCGGATATAGCTCGGAGGTTTGGTCCCGCGTTTGATGGTGGTGTCGGGAAACCACGCGGCATACTCGTCCGATTCGAGAATGCGCTGCACGCGGCGGTTGAACTTCGAGGCCAGGGCTCCGGAGTAGGAGGCGATGGCCACCCGCTGGTCGGGATCGAGCCCGAGCACATAGGCCGGCAGCAGGGTCGTGGCCCCGACGCTTTTACCGTGCTGCGGAGGCATGGTGACGATCAGCCGCCGGATACGCCCTAACGCAAAGGCCTCGAGCACCCGGTAATAGGCGCGATGGAAGGGTTCGAGTTCCAGAAAAGGATAAACCCCGAGGGCAAAATCGGCGAACGACGGCACGGCAGGAGGTTGGATGCCGCAGGCTCCGGGAGAGAGGCTGCTCTCCGCAAGTGCCGGGGAGGGATCGGGAAGATGGCCGGCCATCAGGTCGGCAACCGACGGGAGGTCGTCGGGAACGGGCAAAGGCGGAGTGCCCGCATCGGGAACGAAAACCTCTGCGGAGGAGCGTTCCGCAGAGGGTGGTTCGGAGAGTCGTGTCATGAAGGAGAGGATTCGATTGAAAAACCCGGTGCGCGGCGCCGCGACGGGCGGGTTTTTGGCAAGGGAGACGCTCCGGCGGGCTGCGCCGCACCCACAGGAAGGAGGGACCGGAGCGAGGAGAGGCGTCAGAGAGAGACGCGCAATTCGGAAAACGAGAAATCGTTGAGTTGCTCGACGCCGTCGCGACAGGTATGGAACTCCCACCAGACGGGAACCAGGTCGGCGATCGTATCGCTCACGCCCTCCGGGAAACGCTCCTGACAGCGGTAGACGATCACCGAGGCAGTAAGTCGGCACTCGACGTCGCCGAACGGGAAGAGCACTGATCCCGAAAAGTAGTTATCCGTGCCGATGGCCTCGGCCAGACGGGCGGCCGCCTCGAGGTACAGTTCCGATGAAACCGAATAGATCATTGAAAACAAGGTATTATATATGGTAAAAAATTTGCAACGAAAAAATAGATTGTTTAACTTTACAGCGCAAATATAAGTTCATATTTTGAATTTTGTACTCCGATAAACGGTTTTTTATTATAATTTTTTCCGATCGAAAGGCCATGAACGAACGACTAAAGCTGATACGCAAGCAGTTAAAAATGACGCAAGAGCAACTGGCTCAACATCTTGGAATAGGAAAAGCCGCCCTATCAATGATCGAAACGGGAAAGACCGGGCTCTCGGCCAGAAACAGGAATATCCTTGTTCAAGTTTTGAACGTCAACCCTGAGTGGCTCGAAACCGGACATGGAGAGATGTTCAACGCCGAACCCGACCTGACAGCCTACATGCGGCGCACCGACAACTCGTTGCCCATGCAAAGCGTACCCCTCTATTCGATCGAGGGAACGGCCGGCCTTGTGCCCCTGTTCGCCGACCAGTCGCAGAACAAACCCATCAACTACATCCACATCCCCAACCTGCCGAAGTGCGACGGCGCCATCTACATCGTCGGAGACTCGATGTATCCGTTGCTCAAAAGCGGCGATATCGTCCTCTACAAACAGCTGCACGACCTGGAGGACATCTTCTGGGGGGACATGTACCTCCTGTCGATCGACATCGAGGGCGAAGAGTACGTCACGGTCAAGTACATCCAGAAGTCCGACCGCGAAGGGTATGTCAAGCTCGTGAGCCAGAACCCCCACCACGCCGACAAGGAGGTGGAGATGAAACGTATCCGCGCCATAGCACTCGTGAAGGCGAGCATCCGCATGAATTCGATCCGCTGAGCGGCGAACGCAGCATCGTCGCGAGATGTGCGGCCTACAACGCTGACATCAGGGAGCACGGTTTCCAACAAGGGGCCGTGCCTCTTTTTTGCACCTTCGGAAGACAGATGCCGGGTGCCGGCAGGAAAATATCCCGAATTTGGATAACCAATTCCGATTTATTTGCTATCTTTGCAGAAAAAGATTGGTTAGCCAATTCGCAGCGACCAATCGAGACCGAACGGAACGAAGTTATAAATCGCAGATTTACAAAGATAACCATAAAGATAAAACCATGAAAACCAATTACGAAATCCGCTACGCGGCACATCCCGAGGATGCGAAACACTACGACACGGCGCGCCTGCGCCGCGACTTTCTGATCGAACGGCTCTTTGCGGCCGACGAGGTCAACATGGTCTATTCGATGTACGACCGGATGATCGTAGGTGGAGCCATGCCCGTGAACGAGGCGCTCGAACTCGAGGCGATCGACCCGCTGAAGGCCCCCTGTTTCCTGACGCGCCGCGAGTTGGGAATTTTCAACGTCGGCGGGCCCGGCGTGGTGAAGGCCGGTGAGGCAACCTTCGAACTCGACTACAAGGAGGCGCTCTACCTCGGCTCGGGCGACCGCCGCGTGACCTTCGAGAGCAAGGACCCGGCACACCCCGCGAAGTTCTATTTCAACTCCACGACCGCCCACCGCAACTATCCCGACCGCAAGGTGACGAAAGCCGACGCCGTAGTCGCCCACATGGGATCGCTCGAGGGTTCGAACGACCGCAATATCAACAAGATGATCGTCAACCAGGTGCTGCCGACCTGCCAGTTGCAGATGGGCATGACCGAGCTGCTGCCCGGAAGCGTCTGGAATACCATGCCGGCACATGTCCACTCGCGCCGTATGGAGGCTTACTTCTACTTCGAAGTCCCCGAGGAGCACGCCGTGTGCCACCTGATGGGCGAAGTCGACGAGACGCGCCACATCTGGATGAAGGGCGAACAGGCGGTATTGTCACCCGAATGGTCGATCCACAGCGCCGCGGCGACCCACAACTACACCTTCATTTGGGGCATGGGCGGAGAGAACCTCGACTACGGAGACCAGGATTTTTCGAAGATTACCGACCTGAAGTAACGAACCGGAAACACCCAAAGCCCCGCCCGACACTCCTCAACCGGATGAGATCCCCCAAAAACATCGTTACCTGGAGGGAAGAAGTTGACAAACCGGAATTTGAGGCCTTGCCGGAGGGAGCGAACAGGAAACAATGCAAAACTAAGGATTCGGAAGCACAGAGAGATTCGGTGGTGAGCGGGAGTGCTTCCAACCCTTTTACATTCCGAAATCTACAAAAAACATAAAACCATGGTAAACTTTTCACTCGAAGGGAAGGTAGCCCTCGTCACGGGCGCCTCCTACGGAATCGGATTCGCCCTGGCAACGGCCTTCGCACGCCAGGGGGCAAAGATCGTCTTCAACGACATCAAGCAGGAACTCGTCGACAAAGGCCTCGCAGCCTACAAGGCCGAGGGCATCGAAGCCAAAGGCTACGTCTGCGACGTGACGAACGAGGAGCAGGTCAAGGAACTCGTGGCACGGATCGAGCAGGAGGTCGGCGTGATCGACATCCTCGTCAACAACGCCGGTATCATCAAGCGCATCCCCATGACCGAGATGTCCGCCGCAGAGTTCCGCCAGGTAATCGACGTGGACCTCAACGGCCCGTTCATCGTCTCGAAGGCCGTCATCCCCTCGATGATCAAGAAGGGACACGGAAAGATCATCAACATCTGCTCGATGATGTCCGAACTGGGCCGTGAAACCGTTTCGGCCTACGCAGCGGCCAAGGGCGGCCTGAAAATGCTCACACGCAACATCGCCTCGGAGTACGGCGAGTACAACATCCAGTGCAACGGCATCGGCCCGGGATACATCGCCACGCCCCAGACCGCACCGCTGCGCGAACGCCAGGCCGACGGATCGCGCCATCCGTTCGACTCGTTCATCGTGGCCAAGACCCCAGCGGCCCGCTGGGGCACACCCGAAGACCTGATGGGCCCGGCGGTATTCCTCGCCTCGGAGGCCTCCGACTTCGTCAACGGCCACATCCTCTATGTCGATGGCGGCATCCTGGCCTACATCGGCAAGCAACCGCAGTAACCGACGGCCGCAGAAGGCCCGGAACCACGCCTTTCCCCTCTCCGGGAAGGGCGTTTTTTATGCATCCTTCCGAAAATCAAATACAAGGATTTGTTTTTGTCGCCCGAATACCCTACCTTAGCGCACTTATCTATCCACTCTCTTATCAAATCCGACATGAAAACTCCCTGTTAACCCTGTTCACCCTCACGGCGCTGCTGCTCGCAGGGTGCAAGAAAGATGATCCCGGAGGCTCCGGAGGCGTCGACATTCCCGTAACCGATGTCACGATCAATCATGATTACATTCTGCTCAACCTTGCCGATTCGGAGGGGGGGGGCTGACACTGCAAGGATCCGTACTGCCCGCTGACGCCTCCGACCCCACCCTAATATGGAGTTCCGAGAACCCCGACATCGCCGCTGTCGACCCATCGACCGGCGCCGTAACCGCCAAGAGCGCCGGAGAGACCGTCATCACGGCAACTTCCAGGCAGAACGAAGTCTCTGCATCGTGCAAAGTCCGCGTCGTTGAGGATATCGAGACGTACTTCAAGACCAAGCTGCGCGACGCCTTCGAAACCATCCCCGCGTCGATCGGGAACCTGCACCAATTGGAAATCCTATACATCGACTTCAACCAGCTCTCGGGAGAGATTCCCGCCTCCATCGGGAATCTGACCGGACTGCTCGAACTGTACCTCGCTAAAAACAACCTCTCCGGCCAGATTCCCGAATCCATATTGAATAACCCGAACTTCTCCCAATGGGTATTGACGCCCCAGAACGACGGTTACGGATTCACAAATTATCCGGAGCAACCCGGCAACTGATCCGACTGACGGCCGGGTCCCGGCCAATGGGGCCGGCCGCAGTCAGACAACGGCCAGACAGGAAAAGGCTGTCCCCCGAAGGGACAGTCTTTTCGTTACGGGTAATCCGCCGCGGCGGGCCCCGGCTGCAACCCGGCGGACGTACGGTTCACGAAAAAATTTAATAACTCCGAAACCTTCCGGTTCAGAGGCCAAACCAACCCTTTTGGCGACAAACCGGAATCCCCGCCCGTGCAAAAGTCACGGATTCCAAGGAAAACCCCTCGCAGGGACCCGTCCTGCCTGCCCCGAACCGCTTAAAATTCAGCTGCCAGGAGGTCCGTCGTGCCGATTTATTTCTTATATTTGCAGAGACACTGTCAATCCGTTACATCTAATTCAAATCATATCAGAATCATGGAACACACCAAAGTGCAGGAGTTGCAGGATGTCGTCATCCGCTTCTCGGGCGACTCGGGAGACGGCATGCAACTTACAGGCACGCTCTTCTCCGACACCTCGGCCCTGTTGGGAAACGGCATCTCGACCTTCCCCGACTATCCGGCCGAGATCCGCGCCCCGCAAGGTACCGTCGCCGGGGTCTCGGGATTTCAGGTACATTTCGGCAACCACCGGGAGCTCAATCCCGGCGACTATTGTGACGTGCTGGTGGCCATGAACCCCGCAGCGCTCAAAGCCAACCGCAAATGGCTCAAACCCGGAGCCACAGTCATCATCGACGGGGATTCGATCACCGAAGAACACCTCAAAAAGGCCGGATTCCAGACCCTCGACCCGCTGGCCGAGCTCAAGCTCGACGAATACAACGTCGTCACTCCCGACATCACGTCGCTGACGCGCGAGGCCCTCAAGGAGACCGGGCTCGACAACAAGGCCGTCGTCAAATGCAAGAACATGTTCGCCCTGGGCATCTGCTTCTGGCTCTTCGACCGCCCCGAGGATTACGCCATCCGCTACCTCGACACGAAATTCGCCAAGAAGAACCCCGCCGTCGCCGAGGCCAACAAGCTGGCGATCAAGGCCGGATACAACTATGCTGCCAACACGCACCAGTTTGCCAACAACTATACGGTCGCCCCGGCACCGCGCGAAAAGGGCACCTACCGCTCGATCAGCGGGAACGTCGCCACAGCGTGGGGACTCTGCGCCGCGGCCGAAAAGGCCGGTCTGCCGCTCTTCTGCGGCTCGTACCCCATCACGCCGGCCACGGTGATCCTCGAGGAGCTCGCCAAGCGCAAGGACCTTGGTGTGAAGACCGTGCAGGCCGAGGATGAGATCGCCGGCATCTGCACCGCCATCGGCGCCGCCTATGCGGGCAACTTCGCCGTGACGACCACCTCGGGCCCCGGACTCTCGCTCAAGAGCGAGGCCCTCGGACTGGCCGTAATGACCGAGCTGCCGCTGGTGGTGGTCGACGTACAGCGCGGAGGCCCCTCGACGGGACTCCCGACCAAAACCGAGCAGAGCGACTTGGCGCAGGCTCTCTACGGACGAAACGGCGAATGCCCGGTAATTGTCCTCGCCGCTTCGTCGCCGAGCGACTGCTTCCACTACGCCTTCGAGGCCGGGCGCCTCGCCATGGAGCACATGACCCCCGTGGTGCTGCTCTCCGACGGATTCATCGCCAACGGCTCCGAGCCGTGGCGCATCCCCTCGATGAAGGAGTATCCGGCCATCTGCCCGCCGATCGTCGACAAGGCCCCCGAGGGCGGGTTCATGCCCTACGTGCGCAACGAAAAGCTGGCCCGCGGTTGGGCATTCCCCGGCAAGGTCGGGTTGGAACACCGCGTGGGCGGCCTGGAGAAGGATGCCGTAAAGGGCAGCATCTCCCACGACCCGGCCAACCACCAGAAGATGGTGCGCACGCGTGCCGAAAAGGTGGCCAAAGTCGTCGAGGACATCCCCGCGCAGACCGTCTGGGGCGACCCGGAGGGCGAGCTGCTCGTCGTGGGATGGGGCGGCACGCGCGGTCACCTGCAGAATGCCGTCGACGAGATGCGCCGCGAAGGCCACAGCGTCTCGCTCTGCCACTTCAACTACATCAACCCCCTGCCGTCGGGCGTTCGTGAAATCTTCGCGAAATTCCGCCGCATCGTGGTCTGCGAGCTCAACGAAGGGCAATTTGCCAACTACCTGCGTCAGAACTTCCAGGAGTTCCGCTACGAACAGTACAACAAGTGCGAAGGCCAGCCCTTCACGGTGGTCGAGC
>DXGO01000044.1 GCA_019113885.1 Candidatus Alistipes intestinipullorum
ACGTGCGACGTCTACACCGAGTTGACCTCCTACGAGGAGACCGTGCGGCAGACCTATCCGGGCTATACGATCTGGAAATTGAGCCTTACGCAACGTCTGTGGCGTGGGATGGGCCTCACGCTGGCCGTCGACAACCTCTTCAACTACCGGCCCGACTACTATTACAGCAATTCGCCCACGACCATCGGTACGACCTGTTCGGTGGGCCTTTCGCTGAATCTCGAACAATTTTTCAAGCGTAAATAAAAAATGAAACAGAAGATACCAATGATCTGGGCAGGCGTGCTCCTGCTTGCCGTCGTATCGGGCATTGTAGTCTGGAACATCTGGTTCTCGGCCACACGCATCGCTTTTGTAAATTACCAGGCTACGACGCTCGGCCAGATCGCCCGGGCCAATGACCATGCGCGGATCCGTCTTGCCTCAGTCGAACCGTCGGAGTTCGGCCGATTGGGGCGTTACGACGCGGTGCTGATGAACGGCATGGGGCTCCGCATCACGGCCGAGGAGCGGGCTGCGCTCCAGCGGGCCGCCGACCGCGGGCTTACAGTCATCACGACCATGGCAACCAACCCGGCCAACGAAATCATTTCGGTGGACTCCGCGACGCTGGCGACCGTCAAGGGCTATCTGAACGGCGGCGGCCGGAAGAACTACCGCAATCTGCTCGTCACCCTGCGCCGCACGGTCGACGGCAAGCGGCTCGACACGGACGAACCCGAACCGCCCGTCGTGCGCGACCTGAAACAGTTCTACCATGCCAACCCTTCGGACACCGATGCGGAAGAGCTGGATTTCGACAGCGTGGAGGCTTACGAGGCCTTCTTGTCGCGGCACGACCTGCTGAAACCGGATGCCCCGCGGGTGATTGTGACGGGTCAGATGGGCGAGCCGACCGAACTGGTTGCCCGGCTAGAGGAGACCGGTAACATGGTTTATCCTCTCCGCAGTCTGCAAGCGGCTATTCAGAGCGGACAAGCCGACTCGATCCGTCCGTCGGCCGTCATCAACATGGCCCACGGACGCCTGGGCGATGCGGTTGTGGAGTACCTAACGCGCCAAAACATTCCGCTCTTTTCTCCGCTGAATGTCAACCGCATGGTCGACGAATGGGAGGCCGACAAGATGGGCATGAACGGCGGTTTCCTGTCGCAGAGTGTCGTGATGCCCGAGATCGACGGGGCGATCCGATCCCAGGTGTTGTTCGGGCATCGCCTCGACGGTGAAGGGCTGCAACAGGTACATGCCATTCCCGAACGGTTGGGGCGGTTCGTCGAGACGGTGAACCGCCATATTGCCCTGCAACGCAAACCCAACAGTGAGAAGCGCATAGCGATCTACTACTACAAGGGTCCGGGGCAGAATGCCCTGACGGCCTCCGGTATGGAAGTCATCCCGTCACTCTACAACATGCTTGCACGGCTTCGCAGCGAGGGCTACCGCGTGGAGCATCTCCCCGCGACTCCGGGAGGGCTGGCAGACCTTATCCAGCGGCAGGGGGCCGTTTTCAACGCCTACGCCCACGGTGCCAAAGCCGAATTTCTGAAAAACGGCAAACCGGCGCTCATCACCTCCGAGGAGTATGCCGCGTGGACCTCCGATGCCGTGCCGGCGGAACAGATGGAGGAGGTCCGGGCTCTCGACGGCGAATTCCCGGGCGGCTATCTGTCCGATGACGCCGGGCGGCTGGCGCTGCCACGCATCGAGTTAGGCAACATCGTGCTGCTGCCGCAGCTGGCGGCCGGGGCGGGAGATGACGACTTTGCCATCGTCCACGGCACCGACGCCGCGCCGCCGCACGCCTACATCGCCTCGTACCTGTGGGCACGGTACGCCTTCCGGGCCGACGCGATCGTACACTTCGGAACGCACGGCAGCCTGGAGTTCACGCCCCGCAAACAGGTGGCTCTGAGCCGCAGCGACTGGCCCGACGCGCTGGTAGGCCCTACACCGCACCTCTATATCTATTCGATCGGCAACGTCGGCGAGGGCATCATCGCCAAGCGCCGCGCCTATGCCACGCTGCAGTCGTATCTGACTCCGCCCTTTATGGAGAGCGGCGTGCGCGGCATCTACCGCGAACTGAACGCGGCGATCCAGGCCTACAACGACCTGCTTTATGCCGACGACCGCCCCGACACGAAAGCTGCGGCCCTGCGCGTCAAGCGGCTGACCGTCGAGCTGGGCATCCACCGCGAACTGCGGCTCGACTCGCTGCCGGACATTCCCTACACGGAGCAGGAGATCGCCCGCATCGAGTCGTTTGCCGAAGAGCTCGCCACGGAGAAGGTTACCGGCGAACTCTATACGATGGGCCGAGCCTATTCGCCGGAGCGCATTCGCAGCAGCGTCTTCGCCATGTCCACCGAGCCGATTGCCTATTCGCTGCTGGCACTCGACCGGTTCCGCGGCCGGGCCGACGCCGACCTTGAAAAACACCGCACGCTCTTCACGCGCCGCTATCTGACGCCGGCCCGTGAGTTGGTCGGTCGCCTTTTGAGTGGAGCGCAACAGCCGACCGACGCCTTCATCTGCTCAACGGCGGGCATTTCGGTCGCGGAATTGGAGAAGGCCCGTGAAATTCAACGGTCGCTTTCCGCTCCACAGGACATGATGGCGCGCATGATGGCGATGGCCTCGTCGGGAGCACCGATGCAGCATCCGGCCGGCATTCCCAAATCGGAGACATTGGGCAAAGGGGCATCGAAACACCCTTCGTGGATCCCGAAGATCGGCAAACGGCCCGCAAACACCGGACAGGCGGAGGCGAAGCCCTCAGCCATGCCGGCCGAAACGAAGGCTGCCAGGATGGTTCTTGGAAAGGAGTATTCGAAGGAGGAGCGCGAGTTTGCCCGCGTCGTATCCGAACTTGAGCGAACCATTCGCAATGTAGGCAACTACCGGCATGCATTGGAACAGAGCCCGGAGGCGGAGCTCGCCGCACTGGTCAACGCCCTGAACGGAGGTTACACGGCCCCGTCGCCGGGCGGCGATCCCATAGCCAACCCCAACACGCTCCCCACGGGCCGAAACCTTTACGCCGTGAACGCCGAGGCCACGCCGAGCGAACAGGCCTGGGAGCGAGGCCGGGAACTGGCCAACGAGACGATCCGCATGTACCGCGAACGCCACCACGACTCACTGCCCCGCAAGGTGAGCTACACACTTTGGAGCGGTGAGTTTATTGAGACCGAAGGAGCAACGCTCGCGCAGGTGCTCTACATGCTGGGCGTCGAACCCGTCCGTGATGTTTTCGGCCGGGTAAGCGACTTGCGGCTCATCCCCTCCGAGGAGTTAGGGCGTCCGCGTATCGACGTCGTGGTGCAAACCAGTGGGCAGCTGCGCGATCTGGCGGCATCGCGACTGTTCCTCATCTCGCGGGCCGTCGAGATGGCTGCCGCAGCAAAGGACGACCATTATGAGAACTATGTAGCGGAGGGTGTCGTCGATGCCGAGCAGGCGCTTATCGACAAGGGTCTTTCGCCCCGGGAGGCGCGCGAGGTCTCGACCTACCGCGTCTTCGGCGGCGTCAACGGCAACTACGGCACGGGCATTACCGGCATGGTACAAAGCGGTGACCGTTGGGAAAACGCCTCGGAGATCGCTGCGGTTTACCTGCAGAATATGGGAGCCTACTACGGCAGCGAACAGGCGTGGGAGCAGGTGCGGCAGTATGCCCTCGAGGCAGCGTTGACCAACACCGATGCCGTCGTACAGCCGCGCCAAAGCAATACGTGGGGCGCGCTGAGCCTCGACCATGTCTACGAATTCATGGGCGGCATGAACCTCGCCGTGCGCAACATCACGGGCAAGGAGCCCGATGCCTACCTGAGCGACTACCGCAATCGTAACCGGGTGCGGATGCAGGAGCTCAAGGAGGCGATCGGCGTGGAGAGCCGCACGACGATCTTCAATCCGAACTTTATCCGCGAGAAGATGCAGGGCGGGGCGAGCGCCGCCGCCGGGTTTGCCGAGGTGGTACAGAACACCTACGGCTGGAACGTCATGAAACCCGATGTGGTGGACGACGAGCTTTGGGACGAAATCTACGATGTCTACGTGCAGGATAAGTTCGACATGGGCCTCCGCAGCTATTTCGAGCAGGAGAACCCCGCCGCGTTGGAGGAGATCTCGGCCGTGATGATGGAAACGGCCCGCAAGGGGATGTGGCGGGCCTCGGACGAGCAGCTCGCAACGCTCGCCGCCCTCCACACCGAACTGGTCGACACGCACGGACCCTCCTGCTCGGGATTCGTCTGCAACAACGCCAAGTTGCGCGAATTCGTCGCCTCGAAGAGTACGCCCGAGGCTGCCCGCAACTATCAGCGGCAGATTCGCGAGGTGCGCGAGGCTTCGCTCGACGCAAAGGATGGAACGGTGCTCAAACGCGAGGAGTTCACCACCTCCGACCGCACAACCACGCTGGTCAGCAATACGGTTGTTGCCGTGCTCATCATCGGCCTTATCGCGGCGCTGGTCCTTGTGGTGCGCCGTCGTCGCAAAAAGATGGAAGCCTGATGGAAACCGTCGTACTGGTCATGATGATCGTGGTCTGCTTCAACTACCTGTTGAAGCAGACCTGGCGCAAGCCCTTTTATGTGGCATTTTCGGCCGTAGTCTGTGCTCTGCTTGTCGGGCTGGCGTGGCCCTGGGCCATCGAGCAGTCGAAAAACCAGATCGCGGGCTGGCTTGCCGACTCCGCGCTGATGCTCGATCTGGCTGTCCTCCTCACGCTGGAAGTCGCCCTGCAGATGACCTTCTGCATCGTTGCGGCACACATCCACACGGCGGGGCGCGTAAAAACCTCCATCGTGCGGATCTACCGCCTGCTGCGCTGGTTTCCGGGATTGCTCGTCTTCCCGGTGTTGTTCAGCCTGCTGGTGGCCGCCATCTTCGCCCTGCCCGGCGTATCGTTTCCGCTGGTGGCCTGGTCGCTGGCCGCCGTCGTGGCAGTCGTGATTCCTCTGGGGCGTTGGGCGTTGAAGCACCTCCTGCCCGAAAAGGAGATCCGCCTCGAACTGCTTTTTCTTGCCAATGCACTGATTGCCCTTTTGGGAATTATCGCCACGGTCAACGGACGCACGGCCGTTGCCGGCGTCACGTCGGTCGATTGGCCTGCTCTGGGCGGCGTAACGTCCTTCGTCGCGGCGGGATTGCTGCTTGGCGTGGCAGTTTTCCGAATCAAACAGAAACGTATGAATAAAAAACAGAAATAAAACCATGAATTACATCTCCGACATCCTCTATTGGATCTCGACCGGGCTGCTCGTGCCGGTCATCGTCCTGCTGATCTTTTTCTTCGGACGCTCGCTGCTGCTGATCGGCAGCTTCTTCGGGCAGTATCTTGCCATCCGCCGCACGGTCTCGCTCATCGGACGCGAACTGGATGGGCTCACTCCGCAGACGGTTGCCACACTTGCCGATCGTCTTCCCAAAAAGAATCCGTCACTGGTGGTGGTCTACCTGAACCGTCTGCTTGAGGCCCGCGACAATGCACCCCTTCGCCAGCGGCTCGTTGCCGACTTCGAGATCGAGGCCGACCGCGACCTCGCCACCTCGAAAACCCTCGCCAAAATGGGGCCCATGCTCGGGCTGATGGGAACGCTCATCCCGATGGGTCCGGCGTTGGTGGGACTCTCGACGGGCGACATCGCCTCGATGGCCTACAACATGCAGGTGGCCTTCGCTACGACGGTTGTGGGCCTGTTTGCCGCGGCCATCGGCTTCATCACCCAGCAGGTCAAGCAACGCTGGTACCTGAAGGATCTATCCAATCTGGAGTTCGTAGCAGAGTTGTTGAATGTACAAACCGAGAAGCAATGAGACGCAATTTACTGAAACGCGACGAAGAGAACGACCCGATGAGCGTTGTGAGTAACCTATTCGACGTGGCTATGGTATTCGCCGTGGCGCTGATGGTGGCTTTAGTAAGCCGTTACAACATGACCGAGATGTTCAGTCGGGAGGATTTCACGATGGTGAAGAATCCCGGCAAGGAGAACATGGAGATCATCACCAAGGAGGGCGAGCGGATCAACCGCTACACCCCCTCGGAAGATCAGGATTCGCAGAGCGGCAGGCGCGGCCGCAAGGTCGGCGTGGCCTACGAACTCGAAAACGGCGAGATCATTTATGTGCCGGAGTAATTTATGGCTATTGGAACATTCCTTCACGTATCAGTATCTCCAATTAGTTCATTACGCACTAAAACTAACAAGTTAAATCTCATTTTGGGATAACTAATCACAGGATATACATATAGATCGAACTAATATCGACATTTGTCGGTTTAATCCAGCTTCGGGCTGGCCCATGTGCCACGGGACAAAGGGAGGGAAACCCATTCCCCGGGAGCAAACCGTTATGGACCATTCTCATGCCAACCCCCGGCCGCAAATCGTCCGGAATCGATGTGTCGTCAAACCATGCCTCGACCGGGAAGAAGATCTGTTCGCCGTCACACTTCCCGGTCGGGACATCAGGTTCCGAAACGGTACCGTCGGGTTTGGGCCGAATTTTGCAAGGATACGGCCGAAGCAGCAAAAAAATTCCGCATAGTCGGAACCAGGAACTGCAAAACGTATTACCTTTATTATTCGGAAACCGCATAAACCAATTCCACCATGAAACACCATCTTCTTCCAACGTTGGTTGCAACCGTTCTTCTCCTCACCCCCAAGGCCCTCGACGCTTGCACTGGCATCACCCTCCGTACCGCCAATGGAGTTTCCGTCGTCGCCCGCACGATCGAATGGGGCGGCAGTAACCTCAACAGCCGGTACGTCATCGTACCCCGCGGCTATACACAACGCTCCTACACTCCCGAAGGCGTCAACGGCATGCGCTTCACGGCCCGTTACGGGTACGTCGGGCTGGCCGTCGAACAGAAAGAGTTCATTGCCGAAGGTCTCAACGAAGAGGGACTCTCGGCCGGGCTTTTCTATTTCCCGGCCTACGGACGTTACGTCGAGTTCGACCCCACACTCAAAGAACACAGTATTGCCGACCTGCAACTCGTCGCATGGCTGCTCGGCAGTTGCCGCACGGTCGAGGACGTAAAGCACGCCGTCGAAGGGGTGCACGTCATCGCCATCGACCCACGGGCATCGACCGTCCACTGGAGATTCACCGACCGTTCAGGACGCCAAATCGTGCTGGAGATCATCGATGGAAAACCCCGATTCTACGACAACGAACTGGGCGTGCTGACCAATTCCCCGGGCTTCGAATGGCAGATGACCAACCTGAACAACTATGTCAACCTCTATCCCGGCTCTGCCGCTCCGCATGCGCTGGGCAACGTGAAGTTGGCGCAGTTCGGCGCAGGTGCCGGCATGCTGGGGCTTCCGGGCGACATTACTCCGCCCTCACGTTTTGTTCGGGCGGCCTTCTATCAAGCGACCGCTCCGCAACGCACCACCGCCGAAGAGACCGTACTGGAATGTTTCCAGATTCTGAACAACTTCGACATCCCCATTGGAATCGAATTTGCCACGGGACAGACACCGACCGATATTCCGAGCGCCACACAATGGACCTCAGCCACCGATTCGCAAAACGGGTGTATCTACTACCGTACGATGTACAACAGTACAATCCGATGTATCGATTTGAAAACGATAGATTTCGAACATGTGGCCTATCGGGATGAACCGCTTGACACCGTTTCCCGGCAACCGATCGAAGTTTTGAAGATCGAATAGGCGGCTCTCTGGCGAGTCCCGAAGCCGTATCGTCGTCTCCGCCGCAACTCCTGCCCGCACCGGGACGACATCCGGGGCAAGAAAAAAAGCCGTCGATTTGCAGATTCGGGAAATATTGCCTACTTTTGAGGCGTCGAACGGAAAGATGCAGGAGTGGTTGAACTGGCCCGCCTGGAAAGCGAGTAAACCTCAAAAGGGTTTCAGGGGTTCGAATCCCCTTCTTTCCGCCAAGCCGGAATCCCGAAGAGGGAGAGGAAATGCGCTGTAAACGATGTTTACGGCGCATTTTTATTTCCGTTTCACAACGCATCGTCATCCCCCGAACCCGGAGTCCTCCCTGAAACCATTCCGCGTAAATGCCTTCACGCCCATTATTTTAACATTCGGGTTGGCAAATTCCGAAAAAAAAGGTATATTTGACATTGGCCACAAATTGAGAAATTTGTGACGAGGCCCCCTCGGGCAACACTCGCGCTCCGTCGGAAAACTTTTCTTAAAACTTCAAAAGCATGAAACAGGCAGACAAAATGGTACTGTGCACCGGATTGCTCTCCGCCGCAGTAGGCGTCAACGGAGCACAGGCCGCAGGGAAAAACGTCAAAGAGAAAAAACCGAATATCATTTTCATCCTGTGCGACGACATGGGATACGGGGACCTGGCCTGCTACGGGCAGAAGTACATCCGCACACCCAACCTCGACCGCATGGCCCGGGAGGGTATGCTTTTCACCCAGGCTTACGCCGGAAGTCCCGTCAGTGCGCCTTCGCGGGCTACGATCATGACCGGGCAGCACTCCGGGCATGGACATGTGCGCGGCAACAAGGAGTATTGGAGCGGCGAGGTGATGTACGGAGACAACAAGGAGTTCGCCGTCACGGGCCAGGAGCCCTATGATCCCGACCACATCATTCTCCCGGAGATCATGAAACAGAACGGCTACACGACCGGCATGTTCGGGAAGTGGGCCGGCGGTTACGAGGGATCGTGCTCCACGCCCGACAAGCGCGGCGTGGACGAGTACTACGGCTACATCTGCCAGTTCCAGGCACACCTCTACTACCCCAACTTCATGAACCGCTACAGCCGTTCGGCCGGCGACACGGAGGTGATCCGCATCCCGCTCGAGGAGAACATCAAATATCCGATGTATGGCGACGAATACCGGAAACGCCCGCAATATTCGGCGGACCTGATTCATGAGCAGGCCCTGGCATGGCTCGACCGGCAGGACGGCGAACAGCCTTTCTACGGGTTCTTCACCTACACGCTCCCCCACGCCGAGCTGGCACAGCCCGACGACGAGATCCTGCAGTCGTACGAAAAGCAGTTCTTCGTCGACAAGACCTGGGGCGGCAGCGAGGGCTCGCGCTACAACCCCGTGGAACACACGCACGCCCAATTCGCGGGCATGATTACGCGTCTGGATGCCTATGTGGGCGAAATCCTGGCCAAGCTCAAGGAGAAAGGACTCGATGAGAATACGATCGTGATCTTCAGCAGCGACAACGGCCCTCACGAGGAGGGCGGCGCCGATCCCGAATTTTTCGGCCGCGACGGGAAACTCCGCGGGTTGAAACGTCAGTGCTACGAGGGCGGCATCCGTATCCCGTTCATCGTCCGCTGGCCGGGCCACATCGAGGCCGGGACGGTCAACGACCACCAGTTGGCCTTCTACGACATCATGCCGACCTTCTGCGAGCTGATCGGCGACAAACGCTTCCCGGAGAAATACCTCAACAAGAAGCTCGAGGGCGACTGCTTCGACGGTATCTCCTTCGCCCCCACGCTGCTGGGCAACGACGACGCACAGCAGAAGCACGACTTCCTCTACTGGGAATTCCACGAAACCGACCAGATCGGCGTGCGCATGGGCGACTGGAAACTGGTGGTCAAGAAGGGTGTTCCCCACCTCTACGACCTGGCGACCGACATCCATGAGGACCACGACATTGCGGCCAAGCATCCGGAGATCGTGCGCCAGATGAAGGAGGTCATCCGGCGGGAGCATCGGCCGAACGACCTCTTCCCCATCACGCTGCCGGAATTCGACTGATACGGCACACGTTGCCGGGGCTTTCCCCGGCCATTATACCAACGGGTGACGCCTCTCGCTTTCAGGAGAGAAGCGTCACCCGTTTCGTTCCCGGTTCCAGTCCGCACACCACGCCGAGCGAACTGCCGCTCCCTGCCCCGTCGATGGCATAGACGCTTTCGTCGGAGAGCGACGCAACGGCAACGTTCCGTGTCTGGGCCGTGCGAAACCCCGTGCGGCGGCCGTTGCGCACAGCGAAGACCAGAATCCGTTCCTCGGCAAACGCCGCCTGCACCTCGGGCGGATAGTGACGGTAGAGCGAGCGTCCCAGCGCCCAGATGACCGGATGGTGGGCTTCGAGCAACAGACGGAAGACGGCTTTTTCGAGCGGCGAATGGAATCCGCTGATCACCACGCGGTCGGTGGCGCAGCACTCCTCGGCCCACCGCAGGGCCCGATCGTAGAGTCCGGGCGGGACGACGCGCGAAGCGAAGAAGGCGACCGTCGGGCGGTCGAGCAAGGACAGGTTCCCTGCGTAATCATAATCGAAAGCCATAAAAAAACGTGGGTTGCCATGTTAGCTTACCCCGTACTCAGGCCTTCGCTGCCCTACATTGAAATAAGTAACACGGACAGCCCACGCGAAACGCGTATTGCACGAAACGGGCCAAAGGCCCACGGCACAATACATGCGTTCACGAGGCGTCCAGTCACATTTTTCTTCCAATGTATCAAGTTTGCGAAGTTTGAGTACGAAAGAAAACGTAACGAAACGTCTACATGCATATTGGCTCCGCGGATCGACACGGAGTCACCACAAATGTAAGAAAAAAATCAGGAAACCCACGGCCGCAGCCGTTTTTTCGACCGATCCCGCCGTGACGGCGGGATCGGTCAGCCGATTATCCGCCGGAGCCGGGGCTCGGTAACATCGGGGAACAATCGCCGGAAATGGTCGCGGATGCGTTCGAACGACTCGGCCGGCGTGCGATCGACAGTAAGCGGCCCGTAGAGGGTTTCGGGCGATGCATATCGGGCCACGCCCCAGCCGTAGAGGTTGCCGTGACGGTCGATGTTGTATTCGAAATCGGCGATCACGAGCCGCATCTCCATCTGCAGGCGCGTCAGGATCGGTTCGAGCGAGATCTTCTCCTCCTCCGCGACCTCCGTCGCAAGGTCCCGGGCCGTGCGGCGCCTGCGTCCCCGTGCGAAACCGAGCATGCGCCGCAACTCCTGGATCGTGGCCGTGCCTTCGACCTGGATGGTCTGCAGCACCACGTCGTCGAGCGCGGCGACATCCTCGTTGGGCGCCAAGGAGCGTGAACGGCGATAGTTGGCCCAGTCGGGCAGCCACTCGCGGCTGACAAATCCGGCCTTGCGGTTGAAGAACTTGCCGTAGGCGCAGTGGCCCTCGCGGATTACGGGGCCTTTCCACTCCCAGGCCCCCTCCTCATCGGTAAACCAATACTCCGGGGCGATCATCTCCTCGATGGAGAAGCCGCGAATGCCGCACCGGAAAAAGGGCAGGAAGCCGAGTTCCAGACAACGGGACTCCACATCGGATGAACTTCTCAGATACGATTCCATACGCATGCATTTTTCTTGCGGGCGGGTTCGGCCATGCACAGCCGGCGCTGAGTGTCATCTTCCTAACGCCCGCAAGGTCCGGCAGTCGGTCGAATGCTCCGCGCCGGCAGTCTCCGATTTGGAGACGGGCACGACACAACAGGAGCACCCGATTGCAAATGTACCGTTAAATTCCCAAAAATCGCAGGAGTCCTGAAAGGATTTTTCCAGTCACGGTGATATCGCAGGAAGCAGGCCTCGACCGTGAATCCCGGTCGGGGCCTGCCGTTCTACCGGATGATTCCTAACGGTCAGTCGGAGACAACCGGAATCTCCACGGTTGCAGATTTCACACCCGGAGCCGAAGCGGTGAACTTCACGATGCCGGGTGTTTGCGCCGACCGTATGATCGCTGTCGCCGCACCGCTGAACAATTTCATCCGCGGCTCCTGGAACAGCATCGTACAGGTGGGGTCGCCGTTGGCCGTGGCCTCGAACATCCCGGCACCTTCAATTGTGAACAAAACCGTCCGCGTGTCGGCCGGAACCCTGTTGCCGTCGCGGTCTTCGACCGTCACGGTCACATAGAGCAGGTCGTCACCCGTGGCTGTCAGTTGCTTCCGGTTGGGGGTCACTACAAGGTGGTGCGCCTTGCCGGCCGTGCGGACAACTCGTTCCTCGACAGGTCGGTTCTCCGTATCGTAGGCCACAACGCGGATTTCGCCCGGCTCGTAACGCACCTCGTTCCACATCAGCCGGTAACGCTGCACGGGATCGCCCGACGACGCCTTCTCGCGGACGCCCTGGCTTCGGCCGTTGACGAAAAGTTCGGCCTTCGGGTAAGAAGTGTAGACAAACACCGGTGTAGTCTCTCCTTCTCGTCCCGGCCAGGTCCAGTGCGGCAACACGTGGAGCGTCTGCGCGTGTTCGTTCCATTGCGCACGGTAGAGCCAGTAGCGATCTTTGGGCAACCAGGCGAGGTCGATGATCCCGAACAGCGAACTGTGGCTCGGCCAGGCATCGGTATCATAGGGCGAGGGCTCCCCGAGGTAGTCGAATCCCGTCCAGACAAACTGCCCGAGCACCCACTCATGGTCGTCATCGCGCGCGAAGTCGAGGTCCGGGGTATTGGACCACGAACAGGTCTCGTTATCGTAGCTCGACGACTGGTGGTCGTCGTGCAGCACCACGTTGTGCTCGGCGAACGTCACCGGGAAGTGGTAAATGCCGCGCGACGAGACCGTCGATGCGGTCTCCGAGCCGAGGATCAGCCGCTGCGGAAGGCGTTCATAGGCCTCATCGTAATGTTGCGGCTTGTAGTTGAAGCCCGGGATGTCGAGAGCCGCGGCGAAGCCGTTGTCCAACACGGTGCCGATCTGGTCCATGCCGCAAGTGACCGGGCGCGTCGGGTCGAGACGGCGCACCAGATCACGCAGCATCACCAGCTCATCCATCCCGTCCGGGCCCCATTGTGACGGCACCTCGTTGCCGATCGACCACATGACCACCGACGGCGCATTGCGGTAAGCACGGACCATGTTCGTCATGTCGCGCCCGGCCCACTCCGCGAAGAAGCGTCCGTATCCGTTGGGCGACTTGGGGCGGAACCCCCAGTCGTCGAAGGGCTCGATCATCAGCATCATACCCATCTCGTCGCACAGCGCGACCAGCTCGGGCGCCGGCATGTTGTGCGCCGTGCGGATGGCGTTGGCGCCCATCTCCTTCAACAACTCGATCTGGTAGCGGAGCGCCGAGCGGTTGACGGCGGCCCCCAGCGGGCCCAGGTCGTGGTGGTTGCACACGCCCTTGAATTTCGTCGGACGGCCGTTCAGGAAGAAGCCTTTTTCGGGAACGTACTCCAGCGTGCGGATGCCGAACGGCGTGTCGTATTCGTCGAGCACCTCGCCGTCGCACTCGATCCGCGTACGGGCCGTATAGAGGACCGGGGTGTCGGGCGACCAAAGCTGCGGGTCGTTCACCAGGAAATGCTGCGTAAAGGTCTGACCCCTGTAGACATAGCAGTTACGGGCCGTGGCAACCGCGTTGCCCGCGGCATCGAGGAGGTCCGTAACGAGGTCGATGCTTTGGTTTTTAGCCAGGCCCTCCACCTCGATCTCCAGCGCCACGCTGGCGTAATCGTCGTGGACCGTGGGGGTGGTGATACGGGTTCCCCAAACCGGAATATGGACCTTGTTCGTAGAGATCAGATGCACGTTGCGGTAGAGGCCCGCCCCGGGATACCATCTTGACGCCTTTTCGAAGTTTTCAAGCGACACCTCGATCCGGTTCTCACCGGGCACGGCAACCGGGGTCATGTCGGCGACGAACGAGTTGTAGCCGTAGGGCCAATAGGCAATTTCGCGGCCGTTCACCCGCACGCGGGCGTTGCTCATCGCCCCGTCGAAGAGCAGCACGAGGCTTCGGTCCGTGGTATCCGCGATCGTGACCGTCGTCCGGTAGCAGCCCTTGCCGAGGAACGGAAGGCCTCCCGTGCGGCCGGTCTTGACAGTGGCAATCCGCTCGCCGTTCTGCTCGACGGCCACCTCCTGCAGATCGTTCTGCTTGTCGAAGGGCCCGTAGATCGCCCAGTCGTGTGGAACCCGCACCATTTGCCATTGTGAATCGGAGGTCGCCTTCCCCCGGGAGAACTCCCACCCTTCATGGAGCGTCACAACCGACCGCGGAGAGGCGGCGTGACAGGCCGCGGCCCCCGAAAGGGCCATGGCCGTACACAGGAATAAGATATGCTTCATCATTGTTTCTGGGTTTTGAAGGCGTCAAGCGCCGTTTTTTACTGTTGGAGGATGGCCACCTTGATGACCCCCTCCTCCCGGCGTTCGAAAAGCCGGTATGCCGACTCAATTTCCGAAAGCGGATAACGGTGGGTAATCAGCGGCGTGGTATCGATCCGCCCCTCTTCGATCAGACGCAGAATCTCCGCACAGTCGCAGCCGTCCACACCGCCCGTCTTGAACATGAGGTTCTTGCCATACATCTCGGGAAGAGGCAGGATTTGCGGCCGGTCATACAGCGCCACGACCGTGACGATCCCGTTGGGCCGCGCACACTCCCACGCCAGGCGGAACGAATCCCCCGCCCCGGCCACCTCCAGCACAACATCGGCCCCGCCCCGTTCGCACAGGTCCCGCACGCGCGTCAGGCAATCCGCAGGTGCGACGACCTCGACCCCGGGATGGTGCTCACGCACGAACTGCGCCCGCTCGTGCGACGGTTCACAGACGATGACCCGCCGGGGGCCATGCAGCAAAACGCACTGCAACGTGCAGAGGCCAGTCGGCCCGGCCCCGAGGATGAGGACCGTATCGTCAGGCTTGATCTCCGAGATGCGGGCCGCCCAGAACCCCGTGGCCAGAATATCCCCCACAAAGAGGGCCTGTTCGTCGCTGACCGAATCGGGAATGCGATTTAACCCCCGGTCGGCATAGGGAACGCGCACGTACTCCGCCTGCCCGCCGTCGATGCGGGAGCCGAGAGCCCAGCCGCCGTCGGGATCGGTGCAGTTGTTTACATAGCCATGCCGACAGAAGAAACACTCGCCGCAGAAGGTCTCTACGTTGACCGTCACACGGTCGCCCGGCCGGACGTTCCGGACTTCGGCTCCCGCCTCCTCAACAATGCCGACCATCTCGTGCCCGACGGTGATGCCCGGCACGGCACGCGGCACGCTTCCGTGCTTGATGTGCAGGTCGCTCGTGCAGATGCTTCCGAGCGTGACGCGCACAAGGGCATCGCGGGGCCCCTGTAACCGGGGCTTCGGTTTGTCGAGCAGCTCAAAGCGGCCCGGCGCGACATAGGTATAGGCCTTCATGGCAGAGCTATTTCAGTTCCTTGCCGCAGGAGAAGGCTTTGCCGACCGTATCGCCCAGCTCGACGTATTCGAGACGGACCGGGTCATAGGTAATCGGGCGCAGTTTGCGCAAGTCGATCCGCCCGTCCGTCAGGACCCGCTCGTCGGCCGAGACATTCACGATGCGGCCGACCAGGTGGCAACTCTCGGGATCGTAGGAGAGCAGTTCGCATTCGAGCGTCATCGGCAGTTCGTCGATCAACGGGGCGTTGACATGCTCCGAACGGGTGGCATGGAATCCCGCCTTGGCAAACTTGTCGGGCTCCCTGTTGCCCGAGACGATACCCACATAGTCGCAGGCCGCGACCTGATCGACGGTCGCCATGCTGACGGTAAAGGCCCGGGAGGCAAGGATATTTTTCGTGGTCTTGTGCTCCGCGGCGAGGCAGATGCCGACCGTCTCGTCGGTAAACATGCCGCCCCACGCGGCATTCATGGCATTAGGAATCCCCTGCTCATCATAAGCCGCCACAATCAGCACCGGCATCGGATAGAGCCAACTTTTCGGTCCAAAATCCTTTTTCATATCGATCCGCAAATGAAAGTTCGAGAATTTACACGAAAATACAAGAAATCGGGCACTCTTCAAAACGATTTTCCGGATTATTGCTCCTGCGCAGCCCGTTGTCGACACAAAAAAAGAGCCACGGAAGAGACTCCTAAAGTGCGGATATACCGGAGGTAAGAGGCGAAATGAGTTGACAGAACGGCCCTGTGAGAAAGCGTGGGGATGGACGGGACAGAGGCGAAAAAATCGGGCTCTCGTTTGGGAAGGCCCGATTTTCACATGTCTGAAATCGGTTGCGGGCGGGACCGGAATCCCGCCCGACGGTTTTTGCTACTCCTTCACCAGCGTGGGCAGGCCGTCGTCGCCGAGTCTGTAACGCCAGTCGCACGTTCTATCGGGATTCTCTTCGTTCCACGTTGCGATGGCTTCGTTCATCTTTTCAACGGCATCTGTCCAGGTGACGATCGAGCCGTCCACCTGCGTGGTTTCCTGCGTGGTTTCTCCGATATCTTCATTGGTGCTGATACCATTGCCTGTATAGTCGCTCCAGTAGCAGGCGGTCACGATGCTGAGGACGGTGTTGCTTCCCACCACGCCGCCGACATAGTAACGATCCCCCGTGACATCTCCCGAGGTGTGGTAGCAGGCGGTCATGGTGCCGCCGTTGTTGAATCCCACCACGCCGCCAACAAGGGCTTCCCCCGAGACATCTCCCATGACGTAGCAGGCGGTCACGATGCCGCGCCCGCCGTTGAATCCCACCACGCCGCCGGCATAGTAGCCAGTCCCCGAGACATCTCCAATGGCGTAGCAGTCGGTCATGATGCCCACGTTGCTTCCCGCCACGCCGCCGACAGAGGATTTGCCGGAGATGCTGCCCGAGACGTAGCCGCAGGTGGTCACGCTGCCGGAGTTGTTGTATCCCACCACGCCGCCGACATCGGATTGGCCGGAGATGCTGCCCGAGACGTTGCAGGCGGTCACAATGCCGGAGTCGTTGTATCCCGCCACGCCGCCGACAAAGAGGTTGCCGGTTATGTTCACTGTCTCCAGCGTCAGGTTCTGCACCTTGCCGCCGGAGCCGAGATAGCCAATCAGCCCCACATTGTTTGTTTCAGGCTGGTTGACGGTCAGCCCCGTGATGGTATGGTTGCCGCCATCGAAGGTGCCGTTGTAGGAGGATTTAGAAGGATCAGAAGAATAAGTGCCTACCGGCGTCCACTCCGTGCCTGTCAGGTCGATGTCGACTTCGAGGGTGCAGTTGGTGGAGAGGTCGCTCTGTGCGGCTTCGTTCCATGCCAGCAGCCCGTCGACGGAGTGGACCATGTAGGTGTTGGTGCTGGAGTCGTAGATATAGCCATAGCCCAGCAGTCGCGAAGCCGTCAGCTTGCCGCCGTCCCTGAGAATTAGGGAGACGTCGAGCAGGGCGTAGCCCACGTCACTCGGCATCACGGTAACGGTGACGTTGCCCGTCGCTGCATCCTTCGCAACCTTGGCGCTCCAGCCGCCGGCGTCGGCGCGGGTCAGCACGGCGTCGTTGTCCACGGGGGTCACTTGCGCCACGATGCTGCTATATTCGATCTCCTCGCCGATAGAGAGGTAGAGGGTGGTCGCTTCGTCGACCACAACCGCGGCGTTGTCGAAGCTCTCAAGGGTTTCGCCCTCGGCCAGGATGCAGAAGGCTTGGTAGGCCGCCACGCGGAAAGTATCGCCCGTAGCCAGGGTGAAGATGTAGTAGTTCCCTTCCTTTCTGGGCGCTTCGGAGAACCAGGCGTCGCCGTCTGCTCCGTCCGTGCCGTTGACGCGGTACCATGTCGCACCTTCGTCCACGCTCAGGTACCAGGCGTCGTCGACTATCTCTCCGTTGTCGGTCTGAATGGTTCCTGCCGTCGGGATGTTGCTGCCCAGCAGGATTTGCGGCGTGGGGGCTGTGACTCCGTCCTGCCCGTTGGCGCGGATAGGGTTGTTATCGGCGTCGGTCAGGAGCTCGCCGTTCAGTGTCCAGTACCAGTTGTCGTCTTCAGCCTGCGTCAGGCCTATCTGCGGCGTCTCACCGTCGGTTCCCTTCGCGCCATTATAGATGGTGATGGGGTCGGCGAGCCGGAAGGAGATGGTGTAACCCACCGTCTCGTTGCCTTCCGTCACGGCGCTGACTTCGGTGATCAGGTCCGTCGTGTTCAGCAGCTCCTGTATGGCTGCGATGCTTTGGTTTGTCTGCGCCTGCCAGGTCTCGAGGGCGGCGAGGCGCGCGGCCTGGGCGGCCAGTTCTTCGGTGTTCTGATTGACTTGCTCCCAGAGTTCGGAGTCATCGTACTTGCAGGACGCCAGGGTCAGCGAAGCGAGCAGGAAAAGAGTTGGATTTTTTTACTTTCATCTTTTATAAAGTTTTTGTTACATGGTATTGTTCGTTGCATAAGTTCAAGAGGTCACAGTTAGGGGATGGCTACGATGCTGCTGTACCAGTTCAGCCATACGTAGCTTTATAATCCTCTACCGACCCGGCGGGTACGCGAATTTCAGAGGAGCTGAAGGCCTTGTAGAAAGCTTCTCCATCGCCTTCTGCATTGGGAAGAATAGTGACCCGACAGGTTAGGATTTGGATGCCGCTATTGCTAAATGTCCAGGCTCCGAGACTCGCCAGCGATGCCGGAAGGTCGATGGAGGCCAAGTCGGTATGGCTGCCGATGGCGACGTAGTTTTTCGCTATGAAGCACGCCTCGGCCACCCCGTCGCGGAGGGCCATTTCGGTCTTCACGCGGTTCGGACAAGTCTTGGCCATCGCGAGGTTCTCGGCCTCCGAGGGCTGCGAGGTACAGTAGCCGTCGGCGCGGACGGGGAGCTTCCCATCATACATGGCGACCTTGTGCTGCGCGATGCAGGCGAGCAGACGGCCGAGTTCCTCGCCGTTGCCGTTACACGGGGTGTAGAACATGCCGTCGCCCGCCACGAAGCGGAAGGTATACTCGGCCGGGGCAGGATCGGAAGGTCTGTCTGCCGTCTGACCAAAGGTCAGGCCCGCGAGGAAGTCCAACACAAAAAGAAGAGGCCGAGATCTATTCATAGTAACGGAAATTTTGTTCGGATGGCAGCCGGAAAGCATGGCTCGGGAACTGAGTTTGAGAACAAAATTAACAGAAAAACCGGAACTGGAAAGTCCCGGTCGTCGATTTTGTCGTTTAGACAAGAATTTGTCGTTTAGGCAAGAAAACGAGCCGCCAAAGGCCGGTCAGAGCTACAAAACCGACCGGTCTCTACTCTGTACCTTGCGCCAGCTGGAGGGTGAAACACCCTCCCGGGCCTTAAAGATCCGTGTGAAATGGCTGGGCGAAATGAAGCCTGCGGCCTCGGCAATCTCGGAGATATTCTGCGCGGGGTGTCGGAGTAACAGCTGCTTGGCATACTCCAGCCGCAGACCGGTAATCCAATCGCGGAACGAGCCGTTGCCGGATGCCTTGATGCATCCCGATAGGTAGGTGCGGTTGGTTTGCAGCATCTCGGCCAGCTCGCGGATCGTCAGTCCCGGCTGGAGGTAACCGCCGGAAGCGATCCACCCGGAGAGCCGCGCCGCAAGGTCGGTATGAATGGGCCGTGCCTCGCGGCCCGGCATGTCTTCCGGACTGCCCGAATCGCTCGAAACCTCCGCTGTGGCTTCCTCCTCCGAGGGTATCTCTTCCTCGAGAGCCTGCTCGACCCGCTCATAGAAAAGCAGGTAGTTCATATAGGAGCAATAGAGATAGATGTAGAAAGGAACCGACGAGAGGATCCATAAGAAGACGTAGCGGTCGGGCAGGAAGGTGAGCAGCCCACAGCCGACACCGAAGATGACGGCCCACCACGTGAAGACGGACATCCAGCGGATGTAGGCACCGATGTCGTCGGAGTGGGTGTCGTCGAAGAAGCGCACGGCACGGCGGTAGGCGCGGATAAGTCGACGGGCCAGCCACAACCCGTAGCATATGAGCCAGACAGCCATCACCGTCAGCCCCGCCTGTTGGACCTTGCCCTCGGACAGTCCCAGCAGAATGACGCCCGAGAGGAGCGTGAAGAGCACCCATGCCGAAGGTGGAACCGCAGTCGGCGGCGCGTGATGTAGAAGCGGTTGAGCAGCGTAGTGAGTGCCGAACTGAAGAGCCAGTAGCAGAGGAAGTAGGTCGAGAGGTTCATCAGGATGGCCGCATGAACGTCCCGGAACCGGATCTCGAAAAAGAAGTGCACCGCATAGTTTGCCGCCAGCAGCAACAGGGCGCAGTCCATGATACGCCGCGATCGGAGGTAGTTTGCGAAGATGGCCTTGTCGGGGGTCGGAGCCAACAGGAAGTAGGCGCTGAAGAAGATCATCAGCGGCAGGGCGACGCAAAGCGAATATTCGTAGAGCGGAAGATTCATGCGCGTATCAGGCTTGAAGGCAATCGTAACAAAGATACGCAATAATTCGATCGGATGTCTCCGCGCGGAGCGAAAGTCTCTTGCATCGTGAGCTTGTAGTAGCGAAAGGGGTTCTTGGCGACCTATTCGTTGTGTAGGCAGCAGAGCACGAAGTTGCGCAGACAGTCCATGACAGCCATGACGCTGTTGTGGCGACAGCGGTGGGCAGGTTTGCAGGAAGAGACTGAATCCGCCGAGGAACTCGCAGTTCATCCGCTCAACGGGAATATCCTCCTCCGGGCCGCGCTGGGCAAGGGACTGTTTCAGATAACGCAACTGCCGTTCGTATTTGTTGGCTGTCCGCTGGGTGATGCGCACGCCGACCTCTGCCTGCCGCCGTTGGACGTAGTCGCCCAGCCCCGCGATCAACATCATGGTGTGTTTGAGCGGGTTGAAGTAACGCTGTTTGATTTGCAGGGCATTGG
>DXGO01000045.1 GCA_019113885.1 Candidatus Alistipes intestinipullorum
GAACCATTTTACCTTGCCTGTCATAAAAAAATTATTTATAAGTTAATTAAATGTATATGCAAAGTAAACTAAAAAACAGGGGGAATCAAAACTTTTTGTCATGTTTTTTCGACTTCGGAGGAAATTTCCTATATTTGTAGGAAGCGAACGAATGAATGCCATGATACGGAATTTGAAATACCTGGTAGCTGTGGCGTTGGGCTTTTCGACCGCCTGCTCGACGGTGAAACAGGCCCCGCGGGAGAAGAGGGCCGACGAAACCGACCCGTCTTTCGTGCACGAGACCGATACGGCGAGAGTCCCGCCGCGCATCGTCGTTATGTACGGTGTGCGTCCTCCGTTGTCCGACAGCCTGCGCCTGCAGCGCATGGCGCGTATGGCGCCCGATTCATTGCCGCCCGTTGCCGAGGAGCCGCAGGAGGAGGATGTTCGTGTGGGTCGGTAGTTCGCGATTCGTTCCATTGTCTGCATTCCGATTGTTATGAACCGTCGTCGTTTGGGGCTGCGCAAACGCCTGGCTCTCGATATTTTTGCCGATCTGCATGCCGCGACGGTGCGAGAACACCGCCTTGATACGCTCTTTTGGGAGTGTACGCTGCGTTGTAACCTCTCTTGCCGTCACTGCGGCAGCGATTGCCGGGTCGATCCGGGGATTGCGGATATGCCGCTCCAGGATTTTCTGCGGGTGCTCGACGAGGAGGTGACACCGCATGTCGACCCTGCGGAGGTGCTTGTCATCTTTTCGGGCGGCGAGGTGCTCCTGCGCCCCGACCTCGAAGAGGCGGGCCGCGAGGTCACGCGCCGCGGCTATCCGTGGGGCATGGTGACCAACGGTATGGCGCTGACCGCCGAACGTTTCGAACGCCTGCTCGATGCCGGGCTGCGCTCCGTGGCCGTGAGCCTCGACGGATTCGAGGCCGAGCACAACCGCCTGCGCGGAAACCCCCTCAGCTATGACCGTGCCCTGGCCGCGGTGCGGATGATCGTGCGGGAACCGTCGCTGTCGTACGACGTGATCACGTGCGCCACGCCGGCCGTGATGCCGACGTTGGAGCCGTTCCGCGACATGTTGATCGCCGAAGGGGTGGAGCATTGGCGGCTCTTCTCGATCTTCCCGATGGGCCGGGCCAAGGGCGACCCGTCGCTGCAACTCTCCGATGCCCAGTTTCGCGAATTGCTGGAATTTATCCGCCGGACGCGCCTCGAGGGGCGTATCGACGCCTGCTACGCCTGCGAGGGGTTTCTCGGCGGATACGAAGCCGAGGTCCGCGACCACTTCTACCAGTGTGCGGCAGGTGTCTCGGTGGCCTCGATCCGTGTCGACGGGGCTATTTCGGGCTGCACGTCGATCCGTGCGAACTACCACCAGGGCAATATTTACCGGGACCGTTTCTGGGAGGTGTGGGAGAGTCGCTTCGAGCCGTTCCGAAACCGGGAGTGGGCCCGGAAGGGTATATGCGCCGACTGTCGGATGTTCCGCTATTGCGAGGGTGGGGGCATGCACCTGCGTGATGACAACGGCGAGCTGCTCTGCTGCCACTACCGCCGGTTGTAGGGTGCCTCATGCCGAATGCCTCGGCTCGTGCTTTTGTTCGGCTCTCCATCCCGGCCGCTCTTTTATCCGGCCTCCTTTATCCTGGCCGGTCGGCTCTTCCGGACCTTTGCCGTGTTCAGGATCGGAGCGGCTGCCAACGAAAAAAACCTTTGCCAGTGAAAGGCAAAGGTTTTCTGATTGTTGTCGGGGAGACTGGATTCGAACCAGCGACCTCCAACTCCCGAAGCTGGCGCGCTAACCGGACTGCGCTACACCCCGAACAAGTGGCCCGTATCATTTTTCGAGCGCACAAAGATAATCCTAAAATCCGAAACGTCAAAATAAATTTCCGAAAAAATCACCCCGAAGTGTCGTTCTACGCAGGATTGCACTTCCGAAGCCCCTCCGTGCGGCCTCCGAGCACCGTTACCTACGTCCTTATACTCCGTTGATTCCCGTATTTTTACGACGGCGTGGGGCCGATCCGTTGTCGTCGGAGGGGGTGAAATGCTTCGAAAAGTGCGTTGGAGGGGCATAACGCTGCAAATTTTTCCATACATTTGTATAATGTTGTGATCTGAAAAAACTGATATCATGAAGAAGTCGATCTCGGCGGCCGGTTGTCTCCTGCTGCTTGCCTCCTGTGCGGGGCCTGTAACTTATGAATCATTGCCCGGTTATTGGCTTGAGTCAATGCCTGCCAATCCTCAAATTATACAAGGTGTCCGCCTTGATGCCGACGGAAGTGCCGCGTCGATCGGCATGCACACGCTGCGTTACGAACAGTGGGAGCGTTTGGACGACCGCCTGATCCTCCGTGGCCGGAGCATCGGCAACGGCCAGACGCTTACATTTGCCGATACGCTCGCTATCGTGCGCCTCGACGACGACACGCTGGCGCTGGAGAAAGCCGGCATGTACCGTATCGACTACACGCGGGCCGACCTCACGGCCCCCGACGGCTCGCAGCTGCTTGATTCGTTGCGTCGTCCGACGCCCACGAGCGTGCTCGACATCCGCCGGTTCGGGGGTGTCGTCTCATCCGCTGCCGGGGATGTGACGTGCCGGGTGACGTTGTATACCTACGAAAATTGCGGCGACGGGGTCTTTCGCCTGGCAATGGGTTCAACGCCCGGTGTCCCGGAACAGCTCGGACGGATGTATACCTTGCGGGGCGATGCTTCGGACGAGAATGCCGTGGTCTACGAATTGAGGCCGTTCGACGGGGGAACGCCCTGTTACTTCCGATTCCTGGGCGACCGGCTCGAACAACTCGACGCCACCCTGAATACCGCGGGCGCCAACGGGGCCTATACGCTGACCGGCGAAATGAATCCATGAATTCCAACCATGTTCGCCAGAATGTTATTGACTGTTAATTGTATGGTGTATAATATTATGATTGCATGAATTTGGCCGGCAGACACTCCGGCCTTTGCCCATCGTTTAAATAACTAACCCAAACCAACATGTCTGCGCTCTCTCAACGCTTGGAATCCCTCGATGTGCTTCGAGGCTTTGACCTGTTTTTACTTGTTTTTCTCCACCCGATCCTTGTCTCCCTGATCGGACCGATCGATGCCGATTGGTACAATACGTTCATGATCCAGTTCGACCACGTTACGTGGGAAGGTTTTGCCTTTTGGGACATCATCATGCCGCTCTTCATGTTTATGGCCGGGGTGTCGATGCCATTCGCTTTCGCCAAATACGTCAACAACGGGCAACTCGACCGGAAAAGGCTGTATCTCCGGATCGGGAAGCGTTTTGTCCTGCTGTGGATTTTCGGCATGATCTGCCAGGGCAAACTGTTGGGGTTGGACCCGTCCCGCTTCGCCTATTTCTCCAACACCCTTCAGGCCATTGCGGTCGGATACCTGTTCTCGGCGCTTATTTTCCTGAACTTCAGGCCCAGGGTGCAGATCGTCATCGCATCCGGGCTGCTGATCGCCTACTGGCTCATAATGACCTTCGCATCGGGTGAGCTGGCCGGCGTTGCATATGGAAATGGCAGCTATCTGCCGGCCGACAACTATGCCGAATACGTGGACCGGCTGGTGCTGGGCAGCCACCGCGACGGCGTATGGATCAGTGAGGACGGCAGTTGGCACTTCTCTTCCGATTACACCTATACGTGGATCGTCAGCTCCCTGAATTTCGTGGTCACCGTCATGACGGGCGTGTTTGCCGGCCTGGTGCTGAAAAGCAGTCGGGACGGATGGAAAAAGGTGAAGGCCCTCTTTTTGATCGGCGTCGCCATGGTAGCGGCCGGATGGCTGTGGAATTTGCAGATGCCGGTCATCAAACGCATCTGGACCAGTTCCATGGTGTTGGTAAGCAGCGGGTACTGTTTCCTGCTGATGTCGCTGTTCTATTACCTGATCGACTATAAGAAATGGCACAAAGGCTTCATGTGGCTCAAGTATTTCGGCATGAACTCCATTGTAGCCTATATGCTTTCGGCCATGAATTTCAGGTGTGTCGGGAACTCTCTCTTATACGGACTCGAACAGTACATCGGCGCATATTACCAGCCGCTGATGACACTGTGCAATGGGCTGGTTATTTTCTTGATTCTCTACGTGCTCTACAAGAGCAAGAAGTTCCTCAGGGTCTGACGGACCGCAGTTGGCCCGTGCGAGATCTTCGGGCCAACTCCATCCTGCACCCTGCGCCGGGCCCCATCCGCCGGAGCCGGGAACCGTGGGAAGACCCTGCGCCGGGAGTGCCCTCCTGCGGTTTTGTGCGAGATGCAAATCCCCTCTCTCCATCAACGGAGAGAGGGGATTTCTGTGTTGTCGGGGAGACTGGATTCGAACCAGCGACCTCCAACTCCCGAAGCTGGCGCGCTAACCGGACTGCGCTACACCCCGAACGAAAAAATTGGTCTTGTTGTCGGGGTAACAGGATTCGAACCTGTGACCCCCTGCTCCCAAAGCAGGTGCGCTAACCGGACTGCGCTACACCCCGAAGTTCGTGTTTTTTGCGGGAGCAAAGATAACGGCTTTTTTTCGAAAAGCCAATTTTTGCCCTCGAAAATACCCGCTGTAGACGTTGGATTTTTAGCCGTTGTCGTCCGCAGCATGCTCCAACACATGCCCGAAGTCCTCGCCGGGCTGCGGCATGTAGACGGCGAACCCGAGCCGGCGGGCCGAGTCGACGTTCCGTTGCCCGTCGTCGATGAAGAGCGTCTCGGCGGGCTGCATGCCGCTTGCCTCTATCATCTTGCGGAAGATGGCCTCCGAGGGTTTCAGTTCATGCATTTCGTAGGAGAGGTACACTCCGTCGAAATAGTCGTCCATCCTTTTCCCGTCGGCCGTGAACATCTTTCGGATCACCTCCATCGAGGCGGGGTTGTTGTTCGACAGCACCCAGGTGCGTATACCACGGCTGCGGAGGCGGTCGATCTGCCTCAGTTTTTCGACCGGGATGCCGGTGAGAAACTCTCCGTAGGCCCAGGCGATTTGCTCGTCGGAGATGTCCGGACGGCAATCGAGGCGGCGCATCTCTTCGCACGCCTCGTGGAACGTAATTATTCCGTGCTCGAGTTTCCCGATCATCTCGGCGGGGTAGCAGGGGTTGATCAGGTCGGCCACGGCCGGCATGCCGAGGCCCCGGAATGCAGCCCTGCAACGCTCGATATCGAGGTCGACCAGGACCCCTCCGAGGTCGAAAACAACATCTTTTATCATGGTATGCAACGGATTTACTTTTGGAATTTCATGGTAAACTTCCGTATGGGGCGTAACACCCACATTGGAAGTATCTTGCAGAGGGGAATCCACAGACGGTTCCACCAGTCGGGGACGATCGTGCGGCGTCCGCGCCACAATCCCCGCAATCCGCGTCGTGCGCAGGCGTCGGGTGAGATCAGCACGCCGCAACGTAGCCCGATTTTCTGCCAATAGGGCGTGAGGCCGTAAAGGTCGGTGGCCACGCCGGCCGGGCAGACTGCCGTGACGCGGATGCCGTGTTCGCGCACCTCCTTGGCGAAAGCGACCGAAAAGGCCCTCAGATAGGCTTTCGAGGCGCTGTAGAGAGACAGCCCGGGGAAGGGCATCCAAAGCGAATAGGACGACATGTTGAGCAGGTAGCCGCGGCAGCCGCGCCGGATCATGTCGATGGCGTAGAGCCGGCAGAGTTTCGTGTTTGTGACGTCGTGCAGCAGGATAATGCGCTCGATGCGCTCGGCAGGAGTCTCCACGACATCGCGGAATGAGAATATCCCGGCGTTGTTGATGACTACCTCGATCCCCAGTCCCGCATCACGGGTATAGGCGAAGAGCTCTTCAGCTGCATCGATCCGTGCAAGGTCGATCTCCACAATGCGGATTTCGGGCCGGAAGAGCCCCTTTTCATCTCCCGGTTTCGGTCGGGAGCCGGTATTCTCCGGTCCGAGGATATCCGTTCGTGTCTCCTCCAGCGAGTCGCGCCGATTCCCGGCCAACACGAGGTTGTACCCCAAGCCTGCCAACCGCCGTGCATAGCATCGTCCGATGCCCGATCCGGCGCCGGTCACCAGCGCCCATGCGCTTCCGGGAACGATCTTCCTGTGTGCCATGTTCGTGTGCTTACGGCAATTTGGCCAACTCCTCGCGGATCTTGCGCGGCAGGTCGGGGCAGTTCTTGCAGCACTTCATGTCGACCGAATACATGCGTGCAATGCAGTAGTTGCGGTGGTCGCACTGGCTGCGGGTCGAGGCGTCGCCTTCGCGGAGCTTGTTGACGAACTCGGGGTCGTTGACCAGTGCGCGGGCCATCTGTACCAATTCGAACCCGGCGTCGAGCGCCCGGTCGATTCCCTCGCGGCTGACGAGCCCCCCGACATAGATGAGCGGCGTCTTGAGTGCGGCGCGGAACTTCTTGGCATCCTCGAGGAAGTAGCACTCCTCGAAGGGGAACTGCTTGATCATGAAAGGCCCGCACCAACGGATGAAGTAACGCAGCCAAAGCGGTGAGTAATAACTCATCGTGTAGATCGGGATCAACCCACGCATGACGGCCATCGGGGCTTTCGAAACAAATCCTCCGGAGAGGACAATGCCGTCGACGCCGAACGATTCGATGACCTTGGCGATCTCGAGGCTCTCGGGAATCTCGATACCGCCCTTGAATCCGTCATACATGTTGTGCTTGACGGTGATGGCCATGCCGCAGGCGCGCGCCGCCTCGACGGCTTCCCCGAGGCACATCCGCATGAAGCGCATGCGGTTTTCGAGCGAGCCTCCGTATTCGTCGCGGCGGTGGTTGGTATAGGGCGAGAGGAATTGCGAGATGAGGTATCCGTGTCCGGCGTGCACTTCGACGGAGTCGAATCCGGCATCGTGGGCTGTGTGTACGGCGCGTCCGAAATCCTTGGCCACCTGTTCGATCTCGCTGCGCCTCATGCCGCGCACCGGGGTGTAGGCGTAGAGGTTCACGCCCCACGAGGCTCCGATGGGCATCTGCCCGGCGGTCGACCAGTGGGTCATGTTGCCGCAGTGGCCGATCTGGATGGCGGCGGCAGCCCCTTCGCGGTGGATGGCGTCGGTGATGTCGCGCAACCCGGGGACGATTTCCGGGCGGAGCCACAGCTGTTTGTTGAACGAGAGGCCGCTGCGGCAGACTGCGGCGTAGGCCAGCGTCGTCATGCCGATTCC
>DXGO01000046.1 GCA_019113885.1 Candidatus Alistipes intestinipullorum
TTCTTCCACGAGGAGTTCGAAGTCTACAACGCCCTCGAACAACTCCGCAACGAACAACTCGGATACGGAATCATCTGCGACGAATTCGGCGTCACGCGAGGGATCATCACCCTGAAGGATATTTTCGAAGCCCTCGTCGGCGAACTCCCGGACCCCCGCGAAGAGCCCGATATTGTCCGACGGGACGACGGAAGCGCGCTCATCGACGGGCAGTGCCCGTTCTATGACTTCCTCGCCGCATTCGGCGTCGAGGACGACTTCCCCGCCAATGCCTACAACACCGTCAGCGGACTGATCCTCGACCTGCTCGGGCATATCCCCGAAACAGGCGAAAAAATCGAATGGAACGCATTCTCGTTAGAAATCGTCGACATGGACGGTGCCCGCATCGACAAAATCCTCGTCGCCTTCAAACCCGTCCCCTCCGAAGAAGATAAAGAAGCATGAAGATAGCCGACATAGACCTCGGAGAACGGCCCCTGCTGCTGGCACCCATGGAGGATGTCACCGACCCCTCGTTCCGATACATGTGCAAGAAGTTCGGCGCCGACGTCGTCTACACGGAGTTCATCTCCTCGGACGGGCTGATCCGCGATGCCGCGAAATCGCTCAAAAAACTCGAAATCGACGACGCCGAACGTCCCGTGGGCATCCAGATATACGGGCACCTGATCGAACCCATGGTCGAGGCCGCACGCATGGCCGAAACCGCCGGGCCCGACCTCATAGACATCAATTTCGGGTGCCCGGTGAAGAAGATCGCGGGACGTGGCGCCGGGTCGGGCATGATGCGCAACCCCGACCTGATGGTCGAAATGACGCGCCAGATCGTCCGCGCCGTAAAGAAGCCCGTCACCGTCAAGACCCGTCTCGGATGGGACGACGAATCGAAAAATATCGAGGAGATAGCCCTCCGCTTGCAGGACGTCGGCATCGCGGCCCTCACGATTCACGGCCGTACACGTGCCCAGATGTACCGCGGAGAGGCCGACTGGACCCTCATCGGGAAGGTCAAGAACGACCCCCGGATTCATATTCCCATCATCGGGAACGGAGACGTCGATTCCGGGCCAAAGGCCGCCGCCATGTTCGAACGATACGGCGTCGACGGCGTGATGATCGGTCGCGCCACCTACGGACGCCCGTGGATCTTCCGCGAAGTGAAGCACTATCTCGCCACCGGAGAGGTATTGCCCCAACCGTCGGTCGTGGAGCGCGTGGCCATCGCCAAGGAACACCTGCGCAAATCCCTGGAAATTAAGGGAGAGCACGTCGGGATTCTCGAAATGCGACGCCATTTGACCAACTATTTCAAGGGGCTCCCGGATTTCAAGTCCACGCGGCTGAAGCTCGTCACCTCGCTCGATGTCGATGAACTCTTCTCGACGCTCGACTACGTGGCCGAGCATTGGGGAGGATACGACCTCTCGGCCGCCGTACCCGCTCCCCTATCGCACGACCTTTGACGGGGTCGGGAAACGTCCGGCCCTCATCGACGGGTCCATGCAAAACAAGCGAAGAGCCTGCCCCTTTCGGAGTTGGCTCTTCGCTTTTCAGATGTCATGGGGCACAGGCGACAGCCCCTACTCCCCTATTGCAATACCCGTTCGATGTAGGCCTTGTAATCCTTCACCACGGGTTTGTAAGACTCGTCGTCGAACAGCGGCGAGGAGATCAGAAAATCGGCCGTGGAACGGTTGACCGCCGTCGGCACGTTGTAGAGCGTTGCCAGGCGCAGCAGCGCCTTGACGTCGACGTCGTGCGGCTGGGCCGACATCGGGTCCCAGAAGAAAATCAGCGCGTCGATCCGCCCGTCGGCGATCATCGAGCCCAGTTGCTGGTCGCCGCCCAGCGGACCCGACTTGAGCAACGTAATGTGCAGTTCGGAGAGGGGAACCCCCTCCTCGCCAAACTCCTCTTCATGTTCACGGAGGGTCTTCTCGACCATCTTCCCCGTCGTTCCCGTACATACCAGGTGATGACGGTTCAGGTTGCGGCTGTTCCATCCAACCCACTCCGCCAGGTCGCGCTTCATGTTGTCATGCGCCACGAGCGCCAGCGTCTTCGGACGTCTCTCCATAGGTCCCGCTCAGTTTTTTAAGTTTATCGGTTATGTCTGTCAATAATCGGCCGCTACTCCTCAGCACCTTCGGCCGGGAGCTTGAACTCCGTAAAACCGGCCTGCACGAGCGTATTGTACCACGAGAAGCACTTCTTGATGTCCGAAACATGCACCCGTTCGCGGTCGTATTCGGGAAGCACCTCGGCAAAGGCGGCCTTCAGCTTCTCGGGCGTCTCCTTGGGGCTGATCGCCTCCTTGCCGCCCGTATGCTCGTAGATGCGCGTGAAGACGTCGGCCAGCGGGATGTCGTCGCCCTCGGTAAACATCGAAATCTCCGAGAGGGCACTCACACGAGACTGCGCCGAGGCATTCATCCGACGTCCGTCAAGCAAAGACTCCACGATCACGCCGCGCGTCGACTGTGCCACATATTTGTAAAGGCCCGGTTGTCCCGAAATGGCCAGAATCTCTTTCAGTTCCATAATAATTTAAATCTTGGGTTTAATATTAAGTATTGACACTATGCAATTGCAATGACATTGGATCGGATACCTGCGGGATCATGACTCTTTCTTAAGATGGACATCCATCTGCGGAAAGGGAAAGTTGATGCCGTGCTGAGGCAGCTCCTTGTAGAAGCGCTCGTTGTATTCGAAAAAAACACTCCAGTAATCGGCAGTCATCGTCCAAACACGGATACTGAGGTTGACCGAACTGTCGGCCAACGCCGCGACCCACACAACCGGAGCCGGATCGGGCAGGATGCGGGCATCGCCCTCGAACATCGACAAAATAGCACGCCGCGCCACGTCGACATCATCGCCATAGGAGATTCCAACCGTCCAGTCCACACGTCGCTGCTCGGCCGTCGAGTAGTTGTCGATAATCGCCGTAGCAATCGAATTGTTCGGAATATAGATCGTCTGATTGTCATAGGTCGTAATGACCGTCGAGAAGAGTTTGATCTCCCGCACCGTGCCAGACTGTCCCTGTGCCGAAATGTAGTCCCCGACACGGTAAGGCTTCATCAGCAGGATCATCACCCCACCTGCAAAGTTCTGGGCCGTGCCGCTCAGGGCCATACCGATAGCCAGGGTCGCGGCTGACGCCACGGCGATGAGCGACGTCACGTTGACTCCCAACGTCGAAACCACGATCAGGATCAGCAACAACAGGAAAACCGTCCGGATCGTATTGATCGTAAACGATCGCAGCGACACGTCGACCTGACGTCGCTCCATGGCCCGCGATACCAGCCGCACAATGCGGTGAAGCACCCACCGGCCAATATAATATACGGCCAGGGCGATCAGCAGTTTGATCACGATCCACAACGCCTGGCCCAGCATGTCATGCAGGATATCCTTCAAGTCGAGGTTCGCCAGTTTCTCCACCGCCTTGGCGAAGTTCGCCTTCTGGATGCTGTCCGGCACGATCAGAGGCGCAGGAGCCTCCGCTGCTATAAAATTCCACAACATGCGTTTACAAGTTTTGATGACAAAAATAAGGAAAAAAAGAGAACTTTATTAACTTTGTCCTTGCTTTTTGACGTTCCCCAACAGAAACTGCCATGGAAAACTCCGTTGAGATCATTCAGATAAACATTTCCGGAGAGGACAAGCCCGGCATGACCTCCTCGCTGACCGAAATCCTCGCCCGCTACGACGCCTTTATCCTCGACATCGGACAGGCTAACATCCACCAGTCGCTGACCCTCGGCATCCTGATCATGACCACCGCCGACCGCTCCGGAAGCATCATGAAGGAGCTCCTGTTCAAAGCCTCGGAACTCGGCGTGATGATCCGTTTCACCCCGATCTCCGAGAAAAGGTACAACGCCTGGGTGAGCCTCCAGGGCAAAAACCGATACATCATCACGCTGCTCGGGCGCATCGTCACCGCCCGCCACATCGCCGAGGTGACAAAGGTCGTCGCTGAACACGGACTCAACATCGACGCCATCAAACGCCTCACGGGCCGCATGCCCCTGCGCGAGGACGACCGTGCCGCCAAGTCCTGCATCGAACTCTCCGTGCGCGGAACCCTCTCCGACGAGGAACGCAGTACCATGCAGGAGGGGTTCATGAACCTCTCGGAGATCGGACTCGACGTCTCGTTCCAGAAGGACGATATCTACCGACGGAGCCGGCGCCTCATCTGCTTCGACATGGACTCCACGCTCATCGAGACCGAGGTGATCGACGAACTGGCCGAACGGGCCGGCGTCGGCGAGCAGGTGCGCGAAATCACCGCCAGCGCCATGCGCGGAGAGATCGACTTCTGTGAAAGCTTCACACGCCGCGTCGCCCTCCTCAAGGGTCTCGACGTCTCGGTCATGGAAGAGATCGCCCGCAACCTCCCCATCACCGAGGGGCTCGAACGCATGATGACCGTGCTCAAACGCGTTGGATACAAAACCGCCATCCTCTCGGGAGGTTTCACCTACTTCGGAAACTACCTCCGCCAAAAATACGGTTTCGACTACGTCTACGCCAACGAACTCGAGATCGAGAACGGGAAACTTACGGGACGTTACGTCGGAGAGATCGTCGACGGCCGCCGCAAAGCCGAGTTGCTGCGCCTGCTCTGCCAGTTCGAGTCGATCAACCTCGCACAGTCGGTTGCCGTAGGCGACGGAGCCAACGACCTCCCGATGCTCAATCTCGCAGGCCTCGGCATCGCATTCCACGCCAAACCCAAGGTCAAGGCCACGGCCCGGCAGTCGATTTCGACCATCGGCCTCGACGGCATCCTCTACTTCCTTGGGCTGAAGGATTCCCGCATCGAAGAGTAATGCCGCAAGCGATTGTGATATTCCGGAACCTGTTCGTGCGTATCGTCGGCGTTGCACTCTCGGTGCTCTCGGCCGCAGGCTGTTACGACGGCCGGTTCGGCACGCCTCCGGAGAAGTCGGCATGCGAAGCCCCGACCGAAACCATCGCCTCCCTGCGCGACTCCTACGCAGGAACCGCCTACACCGTAACGTCGCCGGTCGTCGTAACCGGGACCGTCACGAGTTGCGACCGCTCCTCGAACTTCTACCGCACCTTCTGCATCGAGGAGAATGGGGCCGCGCTTGAAATCGTGGCGGGCATAGACCAGTTGCACAACGATTTCCCGGTCGGGAGCCGCGTAGCGCTCCGCCTCGAAGGTCTCACCGTAGGAGAGAGTTTCGGAGTCCTGCAGGTCGGACGGGCCCCGACGCCCGGAAGCGGATACGAGGTCGATTACCTCGGATCCCGGGCCGCTCTCGGCCGGGCCGTATCCCGTTGCGGAGAACAGACGGAACCGATTGCGCCGGCGTGTCTGACCATTCCGGAACTCACGCCCAGACGCGGTGGAACGCTGGTGCGCATCGACGCTTTGCGCTATACGCCCGAAGACCTCACAACCACCTCCTGGGCCGGGTACAAACGGTTCACCGATGCCGACGGGAACACGATCTACACCTATGTCCGTTCCTACGCCGACTTCGCCGGCCACGAAGTGCCTGCCGGATGGCTCTCCCTCACGGGCATCCTCCAATACGACGATGCCGGAGACGGGCGTTACATGCTCAAGTTGCGCGATGAGGAGGATTGTGTGCAATAGCAGGCCCGGGCGGCTGCGACGGAGCGGACGGCCGTTCCTGTTGCTCCTGATGTTCCTCGCGGCAGCCTGCAATACGGCCACCGAGCCGCGCTATCCGGACGACCCGGACCCCGAAACGCTCCATTCGATCGCCTATCTCAAGACCCTGTGCGCCGGAAAGAGCAGCGTGACGGTGACGCGGGACATCGTCATCCGCGGGTTCATCGTCGGCAACGACCTCTACGGGGAGTTTTACAAAACGATCGTCGTCGAGGATGCGACAGGAGGCATTTCAATCGCCGCAGACCTCGAACCGCTGGCCGCCGACTATCCCTGGGGTTCCGTGCTGACGGTGCGTTGCAACGGATTGAGCCTCTATGACTACGGAGGGAAAATCCTCCTCGGGACGACTCCCGGAGAAAACGGCGTGGGAAGGATTCCCCGCGAGGAGCTCCCGCGGTATCTCAGCGTGGCGCCGCCCGACGGGGAGGAGATGCCGCGCGCCACGGTGCTCGCACTGACCGAGGTGAGTCAGCAGCACATCGACACACGCGTGCGGTTCGACGGGGTGCGGTTCGAAACGTCCGGCACGTGGTGCGACCTCGATCCCGAAACCGGGCGCAGCGTCACCACCGAGCGTACGATCATAGACGCCGCAGGCAACCGGTTCACGGTACGCACGGCCGGGACGTGTCTGTACGCCAGGGAGCCCGTACCTTCCGGAACGGGCTCCCTGTATGGAGTGATCGACTATTTCGCAGGGAAGTATACCCTGCACGTTACCAACCGTGAGGCGGTATTCTCCGCAGGAGTCAGCGCTGCAGCGCCTCCCACAGCATGTCCTTGAGACGCGCGATGTTCAGCCCCGAGACCGAGGAGATGAATACCGACGGAATGCCCTCCGGGAGGTGCGAACGCATCTCCTCGATAAGCCCCTCGTCGAGCATGTCGCATTTCGTGACCGCCAGCAGCCGCTCTTTGTCCAACAGCTCCGGGTTGTACTGCGTCAGCTCGCCCAGCAGAATCTCGTAGTCCCGACGGATGTCGTCGCTGTCGGCCGGAATCATGAACAGCAGCACCGAGTTGCGCTCGATGTGGCGCAGGAACCGGGTCCCCAGGCCTCGTCCCTCGTGCGCACCCTCGATAATGCCCGGAATGTCGGCCATGACGAACGACTTGTGGTCGCGCACCTCGACGATCCCCAGGTTGGGTTCGAGTGTCGTAAAGGCGTAGTTCGCAATCTTCGGTTTCGCCGCCGAGACAACCGACAGCAGCGTCGACTTGCCCGCATTGGGGAAGCCCACCAGCCCGACATCGGCCAACACCTTCAATTCGAGGATGAAGGCCCCTTCGTCTCCCTCCTCACCCGGCTGCGCATAGCGCGGCGTCTGATTCGTGGCACTCTTGAAATGCCAGTTCCCCAGGCCGCCCCGGCCGCCCTTGAGCAGCACCAGCCGCTCGCCGTCGGCCGTCACCTCACCCACCGGCTCGGTGGTTGTGGTCCCGTCCTCGAGTTCGACAACCCGTCGCGCCACGGTGCCCAGCGGTACCGGAATCACGATGTCCGGGGCATCCTTCCCCGAGGAGCGAGCTCCGGAGCCGTTCTCTCCGTCCTGCGCAAACTGGTGGCGCTGGTATTTGAGGTGGATAAGCGTCCAATACTGCCGGTCGCCCTGCAGGACGATGCTGCCGCCCTTGCCGCCGTCACCGCCGTCCGGCCCGCCGAAAGCCACGAACTTCTCGCGCCGGAAATGTGCCGAGCCGGCCCCTCCGTGCCCCGAACGGGCGAAAATCTTGACGTAATCCACAAAATTCGATCCTGCCATATTCCTTGATGTTTTCCCGGGACCGATCGTTCGGGCCCGGCATGAACCGCCCTGCAAAGATAGTACAAAAAATGCAGACCGCGAAAACGGTCTGCATGGATTGCCTCGGCGAGAGCCCGCGTCAGATGTGTGCCGCCACGTAGTCGCCTACCTCCGAGGTCGAATAGCGACGGTTGCCGGGTGCGGCAAGGTCTTCGGTGACGACACCCGCCTCGAGGGCCGCGTTGACAGCTTTCCGCACCGCACGTCCTTCGGCATCGAGGCCCAGGTGTTCGAGCAGCATTGCGGCCGAGAGGATCGTCGCCATCGGGTTGGCGATGTTCTTCCCCGCAGCCTGCGGATAGGAGCCGTGGATCGGTTCGAACAGCGCCACCTCGGCACCGATGCTCGCAGACGACAGCATCCCCAGCGACCCGCTGATGACGCTCGCCTCATCGGTCAGGATGTCGCCGAACATGTTCTCCGTGACGATCACGTCGAAATGGCTCGGCTGCCGGATGAGCTGCATCGCGGCGTTGTCCACGAACATGTAGTCGACCGTCACCTCGGGGTACTCCCCCGCCACACGTTGGGCCGTCTCACGCCACAGGCGCGATGTCTCCAGCACATTGGCCTTGTCGACAACCGTCAGATGCCGGCGGCGCGACATGGCCAGTCGGAAGGCCACGTGCAGCACCCGTTCGATCTCCATCGTCGTGTAGGAGCAGGTGTCGAAGGCGTGCGTGCCGTTTTCGTCGCGGCCCTGCGGACGCCCGAAATAGAGTCCGCCCGTCAACTCACGCACGCAGATGAAGTCTGTGCCCCGCACCACCTCCGCCTTCAGCGGCGAACGGTCGGTCAGCGCGTCGAACAACGACACAGGACGCAGGTTGGCAAACAGTCCCAGCGACTTGCGCATGCGCAACAGCCCCTGTTCGGGACGCACCTTTGACGTCGGATCGTTGTCGTACTTCGGATCGCCGATCGCCCCGAACAGCACCGCATCCGATTCGCAGCATACGCGGTGCGTCTCGTCAGGATAGGGATCGCCCGTGGCGTCGATCGCCGCAGCGCCCACCAGCGCACGGCGGTATTCGAACCGATGTCCGTATTTGGCTGCCACGCGATCGAGCGTCTTCGTGGCCTCGGCAATGATCTCGGGGCCGATCCCGTCTCCCGGAAGGAGTGCTATCTTATATTCCATGGTCTTTGTGATTGGTTTCGATGATATTCAACATTTTGATCGTCGCCTTGATCGCCGCCTCCGTCTGGTCGGCGTCCAGGCCACGCGTTTTGAACTCCCGGCCGTCCATCTCCCACGTGATGATCGTCTGCACGAAGGCATCCGTACGCCCTCCCGGGGGAATCGACACCGTATAGTCGCGCAACATCGGGAACTTGCTGGACAGTTGCTGTTTGTAAATCTGACGCAGGGCCCGCACGAAGGCATCGTACTGTCCGTCGCCGACCGACGTCTGTTCGTACTCCCGGCCGTGAATCTCGATCTTCAGCGTCGCCACGGGGCGAAGTCCCTGTGCCAGCGAGAGGCTGTAGTTGAGAATCCGGACGGGCGTCTCCGCCTGGTCGTTGCGCAGCACGTCAGCGATGATGTAGGGAAGATCCTCGGCCGTCACCTGCTCCTTCTTGTCGCTCAGCTCCACGACCCGCTGGGTAACCTTGACCATCGAGGCCTCGTCCAACTCGATGCCCAACTGCTCGAGGTTCTTCAGGATATTGGCCTTGCCCGACGTCTTGCCCAGCGCATACTCGCGCACCCGGCCAAAGCGTTCGGGAAGCAGTTCGTTATAATAGAGATGGTTCTTATTGTCCCCGTCGGCGTGAATTCCCGCACACTGCGTAAAGACGCTCTCCCCCACGATCGGACGGTTCGCGGGAATACGGACTCCCGTATGGGTCTCGACCGTACGGCTCGCCAGGTAAATCTTCGTCTCGTCGATGCCCGTGTCACAATGCAGCCGGTCGTGCAGCACCGCCACCGTACTCGACAGCGGCGCATTGCCGGCCCGCTCGCCCAGGCCGTTCACCGTGACATGCACCCCCTGGAAACCCGCTCGAACCGCCGCAGCCGTATTCGCCACGGCCAGATCGTAATCGTTGTGGGCATGGAAATCGAAGTGCAGCCCCGGGTAACGGCTCACCAGATCGCGGCAGAAACGCTCCGTGTCGTAGGGATCGAGTATCCCCAGCGTGTCCGGGCACATGAAACGCATGACGGGAGCATCGGCCAGTGCGTCGAGCATCGCGTAGACGTAGTCGGGCGAATGGAGCATGCCGTTGGACCAGTCCTCGAGGTAGAGGTTCACCTTCATGCCCCGTTCGACGGCCATGTCGATCGTCGCCCGCACGTCGGCAAGGTGCTGTGCAGGGGTCCGTCGCAACTGCCCTTCGCAATGTTTCCGGGACCCCTTGGCCAGCAGATTCACCACCCGGCAGCCCGCCTCCCCGATCCAGTCGAGCGAAACCCCACCGTCGATGAAGCCCAGCGCCTCGACCCGATCCGTATAGCCGCGGGCCGCAGCCCACTCGGCAATGCGGCGGATCGCCTGCTGCTCCCCCGGAGAGACGCGCGCCGAAGCGATCTCGATTCGGCTCACATGCAGCTCCTCGAGCAACAGCCGCGCTATGGAGAGCTTCTCCCGCGCATTGAACGAAACGCCCGAGGTCTGCTCGCCGTCGCGCAACGTCGTGTCGAGAATCTCGATCCGACGGCGTACCGTCTTATCGCCCGGATCGCTCATCGGCGCGACTGTTCGTAGGCCCCGATCTGGTCGGAGATGCTCACCAGGTAGTCGACGTCGTCGTAGCCGTTTTGCAGGCAACGCTTCTTGTAGGCGTCGATCTCGAACGGCACGCTGTGCCCGCTCCGCACGATCGTGAAGCGCTGGTTGTCCAGGTCAACCGTGAACTGCGCCTGCGGGTCGCGGCGGATCTCGTCGAAAATCTCCTTCAGGAACGACTCCTCGACACGCACCGGCAACAGGCCGTTGTTCAAGGCATTGTTGCGGAAAATGTCGGCAAAAAAGCTCGACACCACCACGCGGAATCCATAGTCGGCGATCGCCCACGCGGCATGCTCGCGCGAACTGCCGCAACCGAAGTTGCGGCCCGCCACGAGAATGCGACCGTCGTAGCGCGGGTCGTTGAGCGGGAACGTCGCGACGCGACTCCCCGATGCATCGTAACGCCAGTCCCGGAAGAGATTGTCGCCGAAGCCCTTGCGCTCGGTGGCCTTCAGAAAGCGGGCCGGGATGATCTGGTCGGTATCTATGTTCTCCACCTCGACGGGCACCGCCCCCGAAGTGAATGTTTCGAATTTGGGTATTGACATGTCTTTCGTGTTTTTTTAGAATCCGAAGAGTTCGCGCGGGTCCGTAATGCGGCCCGTGACGGCCGCCGCCGCCGCAACGGCGATGCCTGCAAGCATCGTCCGTGCTCCGGGCCCCTGGCGCCCTTCGAAGTTGCGGTTCGAGGTCGAAACGCTGTATTTGCCCGCCGGAATCTTGTCGGCATTCATCGCCAGGCATGCCGAGCATCCCGGCTGCCGCAACTCGAAGCCCGCCTCCGAAAGGATGCGGTCGAGCCCCTCGGCGCGCGCCTGCGCCTCGACGCCCTTCGAGCCCGGGACGATCCACGCCGTCACGCCCTCGGCCTTCCGGCGCCCCCGGACCAGCTGCGCAAAGCGCCGCAGGTCCTCGATGCGCCCGTTCGTGCAACTCCCGACAAAAACGTAGTCGACGGCCTTGCCAAGCATTTGCTCCCCAGGGTTGAAACCCATGTATTCCAGTGCCTTATGGTCGGCATCGGCGGGAATCGTCCCGTCGATCGCCATGCCCATGCCAGGGTTCGTGCCATAGGTGATCATCGGCGCGATGTCGGCGGCATCGAAATGGTACTCCTTGTCGAACACGGCGTCCGGGTCGCTGTAAAGCTCGCGCCAGCGGGCCACGGCAGCGTCGAAATCCGCCCCTTGCGGCGCACGCTCCCGACCCCGCAGGTATTCGAACGTCTTCTCGTCGGGCGCGATCATGCCGCCGCGCGCCCCGCACTCGATACTCATGTTGCAGACCGTCATGCGACCCTCCATCGTGAGCGACCGGATCGTACTCCCGGCAAACTCGATGAAATGGCCCGTGCCACCCGAAGCGGTGATCTGAGAGATAATGTAGAGGATCACGTCTTTGGCCTCCACGCCCGGGCGCAATTCCCCGTCGACCGTGATGCGCATCGTACGCGGCTTGGTCTGCAGGATGCACTGGCTCGCAAAGACCATCTCCACCTCCGATGTCCCGACACCGAACGCTACGGCTCCCAGCGCCCCGTGGGTCGAGGTGTGGCTGTCGCCGCAGACGATCGTCATCCCCGGCTGCGTGAACCCGAGTTCCGGGCCGATGATGTGCACGATGCCCTGGCGCGGGTTTCCCACGCCGAAGTGCTCGATGCCATACTTCGCGCAGTTCGCGGCCAGCGCCTCGACCTGACGCCGCGACTCCGGCTCCTCGATCGGCAGGTGCTGGTTCTCGGTCGGAATGTTGTGGTCCGCCGTCGCCGTGATCTGCGCCGGGCGCGCCACGCCGATGCCGCGGCGCCCGAGCCCCGCAAAAGCCACCGGTGAGGTCACCTCATGGATGTACTGCCGGTCGATATAAAGCACGCACCGGCCCCCATCCTCGACACGCACCGTGTGCGCATCCCATATCTTGTCCAAAAGTGTCTTTCCCATGGATTTATGCCTCCTCCTCTTTTCGTTCCGTTACGTTGAGGGCGCGCAGCGCGTCGAGGAACGCCTCGACCGACGCGCGCGTCGTGTCGGTATGCGCGGCGAACCCGTGCACCGTGCGGCTCCCGCACTGTACCTGGACATGCACGCGACCCACGTCGTTCGAGCCCCGCGTGATGGCCTGCATCAGGAACTCCGACAGCACAACCTTCTCGTTGATCAGTGTCTTGATGGCCGAAATCGCTGCATCGACCGGGCCGTTGCCCGTGGCGATGGCCATGCGCTCGTGGTCGCCGAACTTCAGCACCAGCGTCGCCGTCGGCAGCAACGTGCCCGCCGTCACCTGCAGGAACTTCAGCGCAATGGACTGCTGCTTCATGCGGTCGATGTCCCCCACCAGGTAGAGCAGGTCGTAGTCGTGGATCTCCTTCTTCTTGTCGGCCAGCGCCAGGAACTTCTCATACGTGGCGTCCAACTCCTCCTGCGTGAGGTCGTAGCCCAGCAGCTCGAGCCGGTGTACCAGCGCCGCACGCCCGCTGCGCGCCGTCAGCGCGATGACCGACTCGTTGAGCCCGATGTCCTGCGGGTCGATGATCTCGTAGGTCTGACGGTCCTTCAGCACCCCGTCCTGGTGGATGCCCGACGAGTGGGCGAAGGCATTCCGTCCCACGATCGCCTTGTTCGGCTGCACGGGCATGTTCATCAGGCTCGACACCAGGTGAGAGGCCTTGGTGATCAGGCGCGAGTCGATCCCCGTGTCGATCGCCACGTCCTTATGGCAGC
>DXGO01000047.1 GCA_019113885.1 Candidatus Alistipes intestinipullorum
GTGTTGCAAATTAAAAATAAATACGTACATTTGCACCACCAAAACGGGAACACATCCCTTTGGCACGGAGAAGCCGTAGCTCAGCAGGTAGAGCACAACACTTTTAATGTTGGGGTCCTGGGTTCGAGCCCCAGCGGGTTCACAAAAAAACCGGTCAAAACCGGATATGACAAAGTCAGCCTTCGCAATATCAATACATTGCGAAGGCTTTTCTTTTTTGCATAAGCCATCGGTCTCTACGGATGGCATTACAGAACGCGGCAAGCTATTGTCGAATATGGCGCATTTGCCGGGTCCTTACTTGATCCTGAAGAATCCGTTATCATTATCGTAGTTTCCGAAATCGGGCCTTACGGATGCCTTCTTCCGCCCGACCCCGAAGCGCCACGAGAGACTCAAAGCCAAAGCGTGATCCTTGCGCCTGATCTTATAGTCGGTCTTGTGCTGGACAATGCTCGTCGGAATCGTTTCATTCGAGTAGCGGTCGCAGACAAACGGGAAAAAGCATTGGAGTGCGACGTCGAGATTGCGGTACGTATAGCCAAGACTGACATACGATACCTTTTCAATGCCCGTCCGGTAGAGCCCGACAAGACTTGTCCCGCCGAATTTCTGATAGAGGTCCAGCACGAAATTCTTGTAATTCGCCGAGACGTAAACCGAGACAGGGAAAGACCAGCAACTGTACGAGCGTACCTCTTTCGATGGCTGGAAAAGTTGCTGTGCTGCCTCCACGCTGCCGCCGATGCGAAGGAACTTCCAAGGGGTGAGGTTCAGGTTCAGTTCGCCGCCCCGCCGCACATCCTGCCGGGCATTACCGGCCTGGTAGAGGATGTACCCTTCGCCGTAGCGGTAGGCGTCGAAGAGGCTGTTGCGGGTATAGGCGTAAAAGAGCGCGGCCTGCAGCGTGAATTTCCGCACGTAGAGGTCATAACTCAGCCGCCACGACTGCCGGTGGGCATTCTCGAGGCCGGGATTCCCCGTTTGATAGAGTCCGTTCATGACCAGGATTCGGGCATCGGACATCTGCAGCATCTCGGGCATCTGCGTTCCCGATTCATACATCAGACGCAGCGAATGCGTGTCGCCGAAATTGTACCCGGCCATCGCCATCGGCGTGAAAGTCAGGTTCCGGAAACCGTCACAGCCCGTCCGAACGTCGTAGTCGGCACCCAGGCTGACGCGGTAGAGGAACGAGCTGGCCTTGCCGCTGATCTCGGCATAAAGGCGGTGCGCCTGCGTCCGGATCGAGGCATTTTCGCCCGTTTCGGAGAGCGAGTTGCTCAACGCGTTCGTCAGGAAGTTATAATGGCCCCGGTAACCCACCGAGAGCGAGGCCTGTTTGAAACGGTGTCCGTATACGACCTCACCGATCAGTGTCCGCTTCCGGTTGTCGAGGTCCATCCGATCGTCGAAGCCCGTCGGGCCGCTTTCCGAGGAATGGGTCTGCTGCTGGCTGTCGAAATAACTGCCGACCAGATTCAACGCCAGGGTATTGTTCCCGGCGAACTGTTTGGCGAAATAGATGTCGAGCGTCGGCACGACACTCTGCTTCCGGTCCGTAAGCCGTCCCGTACGCTCCTCCTCGAGGGCATTCCGTGCAAAGGTAATACGTTTGTCGGCATCCATCTTATCGTTCAACGTGTTGGCAAAGGCCCGGACCTGCAGGTCGTAGTTATTTTCCCGGCTGATCGAATAGGTAAATCCGACGTTGTGCTGATGGCCCCAGCTCTGGCTTTCGCGCACATAATCATAGAGGCAGACATCGTCGCCGATCCGGTAGTCGTAATGTCCTGTCTCGAGATCGGTCTTGCCGCGTTTCATGTTGATGTGGGCGCCGTAGTTGAACGTAAAGCGGTTGTCCCCCTTGATATAGGAGAGGGCTACCGAGCCATTCGAGAACATCTGCCCCAGCGTGCCGTAGAGATTGCCGTTCCATCCCGTATCGAGCGGCCGGGTACGGATGTTGACCACCTGCTCGGCATCGTTCATGTAGCGGATCGGCGGCACGTCGTAGAGTTCGACGCTGCGGACCTTGTCAGCCGGAAGCAGTCTCAGTTCCTCATCCGTAGCTTTGATACCGTTAATCAGGATCAGGATCGACTTGCCGCTGACCGTCGCCAGGGAGTTCGTTGCCCGGTCGACGCGCAGGTCGGGCAGCGTGGCGACCAGTTCGCGTCCGTCGGAAGCCTTCTCGATCTGCTCCTTTGTGAACAGGTAGGAGGTCTTGTCGATGCTGCGGACGGTACGTTTGCCTTCGACCACGACCTCGCCGATTGCCATCGGGTCTGCTTCGAGAAGAATCTCCAGATTGAGATCATCCTTCTCTGCGTGTACCGCCAGCGAGACACTCCGGTAGCCCAAATATGAGGCTTTGAGCAAATACGCTCCGGAATCGGGGACCTCGACCGTATAGCGGCCTTCAAGGTCCGAGGCGGTGCCGCGGATCATGGACAGCGTGTCGCTTGCCCGGAAGAGGGCGATGTTGGCGAAGGGGATGGCCGTGCGTTGTCCGTCGATAATGCGGCCGCGGATCGTTACGGGCTGTCCCAGTGCGGCGTCGGAGCATAGGAGTGCCAGGATTACCAGGATCACAACGAGATTCTTCATAATTATTGCAAAAAATGTTTAATCATGGATGCGGATTACGCCTGTATACATGTTCCAATTCCGGCAGAAAATATAAGGGAAAACGATGCTTATTCAAAAGCCCCGGAAGGCATTAGCACGATTTGACAGCCTTCGAAAAGGATTTAACACGAGCCATCCATAAAATACCGTGTTTTAAATTGGGACATACGGAACAGGGCCCCTTGTGGGGGCCCCGACCTTCAATTACTTTCCGACCGTTCTGTCGGCCGGCTATTCTCCTCGGATGAACATCTGCACGTAGTTGACCGTCAGCCGCCGGAAGGCCCGCACGAAGTCGGCCCCCAGCGACCCGTTGTAAGGCATGGCTCCGCCTCCCGGTCCGGTACAAATCACCTCCGTGTCGTGTAGTGTGATCTCGCATCCGGCCGCCCGGAAGCGGAACTCGTGAAGCGTCGCCGCCTCGACCTGCTCGATACCTCCGAAACCGCCCCGTCGGGTCGTATGCCGTGCAAGTCCGGCCATGGTGTCGGGGAATCGCTGCGCAAAGCCGTTGTCCAGGTCGCTTTTCACGTTCCCCGTGTCGAAAACCATCTCGAAGGGTTCTCCTTCGTACTCGATCCTTACGCGCGGGATGTTACCAGACAGGCAAATGTTGGAGGCACCGTCGGAAGGCTGTGCTGGAAAGCGGAACACGCCCGCATCGTTGTCGATCACGACCTCCCCGGCGGCATGGAGCAGGTCGTAGCCGATGACCCCGTCGAACGTAAACTCGGCATCGACCTCGGGATCGGGTGGTGCAACCAGAAAAAACGGATGGTGATAGACCATTTCGCCGACCCGCAGCGAGTCGGCTGTGGCCAGCTTGACCAGCCCGACCGTCATGCCCGAAACCGGAATGGAGTCGGCTACGATCTTCAATCCGGCTTCCTTGGCATAGCGCTCCGAGACGAAGCAGCCGAACGAACAGCCCGTGTCGAAGATAAAGTCGCGCTCGAGGCCGTTCACCTCCACGGGAATGTAAAGATGGTGCCCGCGTCCGACCGCTTCGTATCTCATCGGCACGGTTACGGTGCGGTCAGGCCGTTCGAGACGTGGTGCCGGCACGTCGGCCAAAGCCTTGCCGATTCGCTCGATGAAGACCAGCCCGATATAGGATTCGAACGGAAGGGAGCCTTCGAGGGCCCGCACCAGATCGCCTCCGGCGGCCCCGGCCTGGGCATACATTCCCAGATTCAGCAGGTTCATGGCCCGCAGCGCCGCCATCGAAAGCGCGCTCTCCGCGCCGAGTGCCTCCTGATGGAACTGCAGAAGCGAATCGAGCGCCGGTGCGGCCACCTCCGGACGGTTGAAGCCGACGCCCAGCTGGCTGCGGGCCAACAGATCGAGCATCCCGATGGAGAGCGAATCCTTCAGCCGCGGATACTCATCCCGCAGTTGGAACAGGTCGCCGTCGTTGAGCAGTTCCCCCAGCCGTACGTCGGCCGGCGTCTGGCCCGGGGCGTGAAATCCCCACCCGAGCAAAACGAGGAGGGGCAATGCCCTCCGAAGTCTCGAAAATGTCATGGTCGTTTTGTCTGTTTAGTGTCCGAATCGCGAAGTATCGACCTCCCGGTGCTTTTTGGCCTTGTAGCCGCCGAAACGGTAGGAGAAGTGGACGGTCGCGGTGCGTGTGTAGCGCTGTGCGCCCATGTCGAGCCACTGTCCGCGGTAGCGGACCTCAGTCTTTGGCATGCCGCTGTCGAAGAGGTCGTTGCAGCGCACCGAGAGCGTGGCTCGGCCCTGGTCGAAGGTCCACTTCACGGCGGCGTCGGCCGATCCGAGCGGCTCGATGTCGAAGGTGCCCTGGATGGCTCCCGACTGGAAGAATCCGTTCACCTCGAGGTCGATCGCGGGCTTGCGGCTCAGGTGGAAGGTATTCACGAGCCGGGCGATGCCGACCCACTTCGAACGGTCGAACGACATGTCGTGGAACGGATCGCACTTCTGCCGCATCCGCATCCCCGTGAGCGTCAGCCGCGAGTTGAGCCATTTGCCAATTCGGAATGGGATGACGGCATTGACGCCCCATTGCCGGTTGAAGTTCCAGTTGAGCGACTGGTAGATCAGCGCCAGCCGGTCGGAGGACTGCCAGGCGGCCTGCACGAAGTAGTCGGGCCGCTCGTTCCAAAAGAGGACGAAGATGTACTTCTGGCGGTAGATGTAGACGGCCTGCGCCTCGTAGCTGCGCGAGGGGCGAAGCCCCGACGTGCCGTGAATTTCCGAATAGCCGTCGATGTAGGAGATGGCGCCCTGCATCTCCCAGTAGGCGGGATACTCCTTGTCCGACGAGAAGTTCAGTTGTACGATATGCTGCTCGGAAGGCATCCAGTTCAGCGACGCCTGCGGATACAACGACCAGTTTTCGTAGTCGCCCAGCCGGTAATACTCCCCGGCGAGCGAGGCCGTGAAGCCCACACGCCCGAACTGGCGCCCGAAGCCCGCGTAGAGGTTCGCGGTGTATTCGTCGAGCCGCGCGTCGGTGTCGGACGTCGCAGGATCACCTTCAAGAATCGTGTAATGCTGCCAATCGTGCGAACGGGCGAAGGCAAAGGCGCCACCGGCCGTCAGCTCCCAGCCCGAGTCGAAGGCGTGGCGCTCGTCGACGGTGGCGTTCAGCCGGTCGATACGCTGCCCCGATCCGACGTCGAAAGCCGTGGCCGATCCGTCAGCGTAGCTGTTTTCGAGCCGCGACTGCTCGGGATTGTCGTAATGGGTGTAGTCGAGACCGAGGTCGAGACCGAATGCCGACGTGTAGCGCAGCGCAAGGTTGTGCAGCGTCCGGTCGCTCAACTTCTTCGAGAGCGATTCGACATAGGTTCCTGTCGAATGGGAAATCCCGTCGGTATTCGGAGAGAACGAGGCTGTATAGGCGGCACTCAGGCGTCCCCGCTGCTTCGGGGCGTACTCGACGGCGGCACGCAACTGGTGGCTCCACCCCTCGGAGGTCATCCATTCATCCTGCCGGATGTCGTACGGCTGCCCCTCGAAGGTGTGCAGCGAGTGCAGGTCGAAACTCGACAACTCCTTGCTCCGGGCCGCCGAATAGATAACATCGGCCGACCATTTGGGCGATGTGAGAACGAAATTGCCGCCGGCATCGTAGGTGTCGTAGTAGCGGTTCGTATAGTTGGCGTGGAGCTCGCCCGAGAAGGCCGTCTCGTGGCTGCGGCGCAGCACGACGTTGATCGCCGCCCCGCGGACGTGGTACTGTGGCGGGGCGCTGAACATCACCTCGGCCTTCTCCACCCGCTCGACAGGTGTCGAACGCAGCAGCGTGGCCAACTGTTCGGCGGTCATCGTCGAGGGACGGCCGTTCAGGATCACCGTGACGGACGACGTGCCGGCCAGCGTCAGCGTGCCGTCCTGCTCCGCAACGCCCGGCAGACGGGTCAGCGCCTCATAGGCATTGTTTACGGCCTGCCCCTCGGTCAGCTGTCCAAGGTCATAGTTCAGCCGTCCCTGTTCGACCTTCACCACGGGACGCTCGCCTTTGACCACCACGGCATCGACCGTTGTGTTTGTCTCCGTAAGACGAATATCGCCCAACTCCGCACGGTCCGCCTCGATGGTGCGGAGCTCATAGGCGAGGTGCTGTATCTGCAACCGGTAGGGCCGCACCGACGAACGGATTTCGAACCTTCCGTCGGTCCCCGAAGCGACGGCGTCGAGGTAGACCGAGTCGCGGTTGAACAATACGACGGCCGCTCCCGCAACGGGTGCGTCGGAGGCATCGACCAACCGCCCGCGGATCACGGCATCGGCGGGAGTGTTCGTTTGAGAGGTTGTTTGGGCATTGGCGGTGGCGAGGGTCAGCAGGACCACCACCGGAATCAGGAGTGAGGAAAGCCTGTTATTCATCATGGTTTCGCGATTTTCGAAGTGGGTCTTCGTATCGCAAAGTTACCACCGAACAGGCCTTACCGGTGCAATCCGAATCTTACCCGATAAATTACAACAGAATGATTTTCAATGATGTTTTTATGAAAAATCTTACTTCGGACGGATGGAGCCTTACTCGGGAACAACGCTTGGACCCGATCGCTGACTGTCAGGAAAACAATCCGAGCAGGAGTTCCCGATCTGCCGCATCCGATTCGGCAATACGGCGCTTGAGTTTCGATTTGAGCGAGTAGACGCTGTTGAGCGACATGTCGAGCATGACGCAAATCTCCTGCGGCGTGAATCCGGCGATGACCAGCGCCGCGAAGTCGTAGTTGCGTGCCGTCCATCCGGGAAGCTGTTCGCGGAGACGCGTGACGGCCCGGTCGCTGTACAGGTCGGCCATGTCAACGACGTCGGCCAGCATCGCGGGGCTCAGGGCCAGGTCGCGCATCTTGGCCATCAGCCGTTCACCCTCGCCATAGGTATAGCAGGTGGCGGCAATGTCGCGCACCGCAGCCACGCGCCCTTCCAGCAGCCGTTTGACAGCCGCCTCGCGGGCATCCGACGCATCGAGCCGCGATGTGAGGCTGTCGTGCGATTCGCGGTAGGAGTCGAGCAGGGCCAGCGATTCGCTCAACTGCTCGTCGCGACGGCACAGTTTGCGGCGGTAGCTGACCACAGCCCATCCCGCCGCCATGGCGACCAGCACGGCCGCCAGCCCCAGGATCCATATCCGATAGCGCAGCGACGCCTCGCGCAGCGCCACTTCGTTGGCCGTGCGGTAGCGGCGTTCAAGTTCGGCAACCTGCGCCCCGCGCTGCACCTCGAAGAGCGAATCCTTCACCGAAACATATTGCTGCATGTAGTCGTAGGCCCGGGCATCGTCGCCCAGGTCGTGGTAAATCCCTGCAGCCAGATTAAACAGCCCGACATCACCCTGATGGAACGTATCCCGGCAGTCGAGCGACATTTCTATGTAGTAGCGGGCCGAATCGAGTTGCCCGTCCTGCTGGAAGATGATGGCCGAAGCGACGTCGTAGAACGACCGTCCGGTGTCCTCCGAGGCGGCTGTCCCATAGGACAGGGGCGCCTTGCGAATCACTTCGAGGTCGATGCTGTCGCGTGCGGCCAGCAGTTGCGCAGGCGTCCAGTCCTCGAGGTAAGTATGGAATACGAGGTTCTGCAGGCGGATCTGCTGGGCAAAGTAGCGGAACGGAATCGTGTCGGCCGCCGCGACCAGCGGCGAAAGCTCCTCCACGGCTTTTCGGTAATCTCCGGCAGCACAATGGGCTGAAGCGAGCATGAAGCGGCTGTAGCCCTCCTGTTCCGTATTGCCGTTCGCGCGGGCCGCCTCGACCGCCTTCGCGAAGGGTTCCACGGCATCGTATCCCTGTTCGAAATAGAGCAGGCCCAGCGTATGGTAGACGGCTACGAGCAGCGTCTCGGTCCTCTTCCGCAACGAATCGTCGAGACGTTTTGAAGCGAGAGCCTTTTCGGCCAGGATGGCCGATTCGGTGTAGCCACGGATTCCCTCCTCCAGATTGCCCGTCCTGACGTGCGCCTGGGCGTAGGTGTACCACGCCGCGGCACGCTCACTGTCCGAACCGTGGCGGTCGTAGTAGCGCATGCCACGGTCAAGGAACTTTTTGCCTGCCAAGGTATCGCCCGACGAGACTTCGGCAAGTCCCATTATCAGCGACCAGCGGGCCCGATCGTCACGGCTGAGCCGTTCGGGATCAATCCGTTGGAGGAGTCGACGTGCACTGTCGGGATGCTCCACGGCAAGGAAGCCGTCGACCGAGATGCCTCCTCGCTCCCGATGGCTGCAGCCGGCAGCCAGCAGCACGACGACCATAAGTATCCACCCGGCAATATCTCTTTTCATTTCATTATCATTCTATCGATCCTTGTCAAACTGGCAGACGGACCAAAAGTACGAAAAAACGGGGAATATCCTCGCGGTTCCCGGCTTTAATCACTATTTTTGTATCCCCGAACAGAAGCCCGCTAAAAATTATGGATATCCGCAATTTGCTGGAAGCGAAATCAAGGTCGGAATTACGCGATTGGCTCACACGGAACCACGACAAGGAGACCGAGTGCTGGGTGGTGGTCAAGCGGGGGCGGCCTACTGATGACGGTACCTTTTGGTATGTCGATGCCGTGGAGGAGGCCTTGTGCTTCGGTTGGATCGACAGCACCACAAAAAAAATATCCGGGGAGGTGACGGCCCAGAAACTTTGCCCCAGGAGACCTCGCAGCAACTGGTCGGAGCTGAACAAGGAGCGATGCCGCCGCATGGAGCGACTGGGATGGATGACCGACGCGGGCCGAGCCGTATTGCCGGACATGACAGAGGCGGGATTTGTCATCGATCCGGATATTGAGCACGAATTGCAGGCCGATCCTGTGTTATGGGAAAATTTCTGCCGTTTGCCGGAGTTGTATAAACGGGTGCGAATCGATACCATCCAGATCAAGAAGAATCAACCCGAACTTTTCCGGAAACGCCTCGACAAATTTCTCGAAAACACCCGCAAGGGAATCCTGTACGGCGAGTGGAACGATAATGGCAGGCTGTAAATCTACCTGAGAGCGCCGACGACCATCCTGATGATTATCGCCGGACCATACATGCTCTATTCGGCCTATCGTAAGATCCGCAATGCCCGAGCTCTGTCTGCAAAAGGCAGTGCCATTACCGTAGATGACAACCAAGTAATCTATCCGACAATCCGAAAGGGTAGTGTCGAAAAAGAGACCTTCGCCATCTCCGAGGTTTCTAACCTCGCCTACGACGAAGAGGACGGCATTCTGACCGTAACGCTCAACAATGGCAAGACGATAAAGTTCGACGTTGATTTCTTCGACAGCCTCGACCACCTCAAGGAGTTCGCCGCTCTCCTTCAGAAGTAACCAGAGCATCAAAATCCATTTTTTTATTTCCAAGTCGTTTTTCCGAATAAAATTGCTAATTTTACGGAACTTGTCAATCCCTAACGTCTGGTATCTATGGACACGAGAATGATCCGAATCGCATGGTTGTCTCTGCTATGCATAATGCTCTTTTCCGCGGCACACGCCGCCTCGACGGTCCAAGGACGCATCTACCTCAAGGACGGCAGGACCATCGAATGCGGCGAGAAGGATCGCATCAAGCTTCCCAAGCACTCGCAAGATGTCAAACTCCTGCGCCGCGCCTTCTACAAGGACAAAAGCAAGGAGGTCTATCGTCTCGAGGAGATCGACTCGATCGTCTGCTGGCACGCCACGGCTCCCGAACACCCGCGTAAATTCATCCCCGCACCGGAGGTTGGGTGGCTGTGGGTCTACTTCGAGACACCGCACATCTGCGTCGGCGTCTATTCGCATAAGGGTTACGGAGTTGATTCGAACGGCGGCATCGAGGTGCTGGTCAAGTACCGCTACTTCAGCCGCTCGCGTACGGCCTACTACCTGCGCAAGGCGAGCGACACGATGTTCCATGTCGTAGGTTCTGCCAGCCGACGTGGTAAGGACCGCTTCCGCGAAGCTGTGGCCGCATATATCGCTGACGATCCTGATCTCGCAGAGCAAATTCTGCAATCGAATACCGATCGCAGCAAGACCATCCTGATGCTCGAAGCCTATAACCCCGAAACAATTGAACGTTCAACATCTAACCTGAAAATAGTATGAAACACTTTTTCATCTGTGCCCTGGCCACACTGGCCACCATCGGCATGATCTCCCGTGCCGAAGCCAGGGAGCCCGAGGAGGCAGAATCGGATCACGTGATCATCACGCTTAAGTCGGGCGAGAAGGTCGACTGCTACGTCCATCGGGGCTGGCATGCCGAGAACTCGGTGTTCAAGAAGGAGAACTACTCGTTCAAGGTTACGAAAACGCCCGAAGATAAGGAGCCGATCGAATATACGGCCGATGATGTCCTGAGCATCGATTATGTCGAGACGACTGCAGACCATCCCGACGGCCTGCGCTGGGAGTCGCATCCGCTCGCCAAGCCTAACTTTGCAAGCCGTTACCACACCCTCCAGATGCTGTTCTGCGTCGACAAGGTGGGCAAGAACGCCACCACCTACTGGTGGAAAATATGGGTTTCATCAGGAATAAACGGTATGGGCAGATCTCTCCAGACCAACTTCGGCATCCGTTTCCACAACGATCCCGAAGGGATTGTCTATCCTTACATGTTGGTCAATTCGGTGCTGATGAAGGATCGTTATCCGGGGTTGCAGGATTTCTGCAAGAAGTGGTTCAAGGGGCCCGAGGGGAAAGTCCACAAAAAGGAGGCCGAGGAGAACGACGCGTGGATTCTCGACATGTATGACGCCTACCTGGAGCAGATGGGCGACGAGGCTGCCAATCTTCCTTATCCCATTTCGGACAAGAAGGCCGACAAGGAAAAAGAGAGCAAGGAGTAAGCTATCTGTTCAACACCGGGTTCCGCGACCGGGAACGCCTGTGGGCGTACACCCGCTTCGCGGAACTCGTTTTTCATGGAGTTACCGCCTGGTTGTGAAGAACAGATAAGATACAAGGAGGAGCATCAGCACAAGGACCACTCCGAGGAGGAGACGATAGGTTTTCGGGCCGAGCAGATTCAACAAAAAATTGCCACGATAACTTCCCGGACGCGAATAGGTCCATTCCCATCCACAAATAATACCGACAAGCCAGACAAACAGCACAGCTGCGGCTATCAGATAACCGTATTGAGGATCGGCAGGCAACAGGCTCGAGATAAACCTATTCGGATTGGTTGATATTACGTCCATGTCAGTCAGATTAGCCGATTCAAAAATATGAAATCCGCGCTCAATTCCAGTCCAAATCAAGAAGGGGAGTTGTAATATTTTCCCGAACAAACGAATAAATCGATCCCAATCTCCCGGAATCGATTCTTGCGCAAGACGAATGGAATTCCATCGGGACACCATCTCCCTTTTCCGAGCCGACCCCACAGCCGGTGACGCTTGTTCGTCGGCATGAATACGTCCACCGGACAGACGCTCAAGATGGATCGGATTTTCTGCGCCGGGAATTTTGATATGCCGAAATAAAAAGGTATTTTTGTCAACGTTTCGACCGAATTCTCTTAAAAAACGAACATACTATGTGTAAAGCCTTGATTATCGGAGCCGGAGGCGTCGGCACCGTGGTGACCCAGAAGATCGCCGCCAATCCCGTGTTCACCGACGTGATGCTGGCCAGCCGCACCAAGTCAAAATGCGACGCCGTCTCGGCCGCCATCGGCGGCAACCGTGTGAAAACCGCCCAGGTCGATGCCGACAACGTCGCCGAACTCTGTGCGCTGTTCCGTGCGTTCCGGCCCGACATCGTGGTCAACGTCGCTCTCCCGTACCAGGACCTCACCATCATGGATGCCTGCCTCGAGTGCGGCTGCAACTACCTCGACACGGCGAACTACGAACCCCGCGACGAGGCGCATTTCGAATATTCGTGGCAGTGGGCCTATCAGGACCGCTTCAAGGCCGCGGGCCTGACGGCCATCCTCGGCTGCGGGTTCGACCCGGGCGTGACGGCCATCTTCACGGCCTACGCCGCCAAACACCACTTCGACGAAATCCACTACCTCGACATCGTCGACTGCAACGCCGGCAATCACGGCATGGCCTTCGCCACGAACTTCAATCCCGAGATCAACATCCGCGAGGTGACCCAAAAAGGACGTTATTACGAAAACGGCGAATGGGTCATTACCGAGCCGCACGAGATTCACAAGCCGCTGCACTATCCGGGCATCGGCGAGCGGGAGTCGTATGTCATCTACCACGAGGAGCTCGAGTCGCTCGTCAAGAACTATCCGACGATCAAGCGCGCCCGGTTTTGGATGACCTTCGGGCAGGAGTCCCTTACGCACCTGCGCGTGATCCAGAACATCGGCATGGCCCGCATCGACCCGATCATTTACAACGGCGTGGAGATCGTGCCGATCCAGTTCCTCAAGGCCGTGCTTCCGGACCCGAAGTCGCTCGGCGCGAACTACCACGGGCAGACCTCGATCGGTTGCCGCATCAAGGGCGTGAAGGACGGCAAGGAGCGCACCTATTATATTTACAACAACTGCGACCACGAGCAGGCCTACAAGGAGACCGGTACGCAAGCCGTATCGTTCACAACCGGCGTTCCGGCAGCGCTCGGGGCTTCGATGTGGGCCAAGGGGCTGTGGCGCGGCGCCGGCGTCTACAACGTCGAGGAGTTCGACCCCGACCCGTTCCTCGCGGAGCTGGGCGAGCAGGGGCTTCCGTGGCACGAGCTGTTCGATGTCGACCTCGAGGTGTGATTCTCCGATTAAATTGCGGATGCATAAAATGCATCCGCAATTTTCACTATATTTGCTTTGCAACCCAATCTGTCCTGCCTATGATATAAACCAGTGAAATCTTGATCGAGACGCCCGGAGATAGGCGTCGAACATATATAAAAGCGTATTGGCTTTTTTTCTTACTCCCGAAAATTGGACACTTTCGCACAACGTAAGGAACAAAGGTTGATGCTTACGCTGTTTATCAGCGTGGGCATTGTCTTATATTCTACGTTGTGGGTCGTCCAATACCCCGGGAGTGGATATAATGATATGTCCACGTTTTTTTTA
>DXGO01000048.1 GCA_019113885.1 Candidatus Alistipes intestinipullorum
GGAAAGGAGGAGGTGCAGCACTTCCTGTTGTCGAACGTCAAGTACTGGCTCGACGAGTTCCATTTCGACGGATTCCGCTTCGACGGCGTGACGTCGATGATCTACCACCACCATGGCTACGTCTCGTTCGACGCCCGCGAGCGCTTCTTCGACGAAGGGGTCAACGAGGATGCCATCGCCTACCTCTCGCTGGCCAACCGTCTCATCCACGAATTCCGCCCCTCGGCCGTGACGATCGCCGAGGACGTGAGCGGCATGCCCGGGATGTGCATCCCGATCGACGACGGCGGCATCGGATTCGACTACCGCCTCGGCATGGCCATCCCCGATTTCTGGATCAAGCTGCTGAAGGACGTCCCCGACGAGGATTGGAACATCTGGGAGATGTGGTCGGTGATGACCAACCGCCTGCCCGACGTCAAGACCGTTGCCTACGCCGAATCGCACGACCAGGCCCTCGTCGGCGACAAGACCATCGCCTTCCGCCTGATGGACAAGGAGATGTATTTCCACATGGACCGAGCCTCCGAGAACCTCATCATCGACCGCGGCATGGCCCTGCACAAGATGATCCGACTGATGACCATCTCCACGGGAGGGCAGGCCTACCTCAACTTCATGGGCAACGAGTTCGGACATCCCGAGTGGATCGACTTCCCGCGCGAAGGCAATGGCTGGAGCTACGCCCACGCCCGCAGGCAGTGGTCGCTCGCCCGCAACGGGCTGCTGCGGTATGTCTGGCTCGGGGATTTCGACCGCGCGATGATCCGCCTCATCAAGAAATACAAGGTGCTCGCCGACGGCTATGCGTGGAACCAGCTGATGGACGAGCAGAACAAGACGATGGTCTTCTCGCACGGACGGCTCCTGTTCGTCTTCAACTGGCACCCCACGGCCTCGATCCCCGACTACGAACTGCCGGTGCAGGGACCGGGCAAGTACGTCCCGATCCTCTCGACCGACGAAAAGAGGTTCGGCGGACAGGAGCGGCAGGCGATGGACTCGGAGCACTTCTCCTTCCCGGTGAAGGCCGACGACGGATCGGTGTACCACCGCATCCGCATCTACAACACCTCGCGCACCGCGACCGTCTACCTGCGCAAGCGTTGACCGGTCTCCAAGTGTCCGGGGTCCCGAGTCCGGACCAACGACAACACCGGTCATAACGGCATGACCCGGACCAGACTGAAAGGGAGTTCCCGGGACAACGGTCCCGGAGCTCCCTTTTCAAAAAAAAGAAGATTATCTTTGAAATAGAGCGACAACCAAAACATACGACCATGCAACGCATTCATTTTGCCCTGCCCCTCGCCGCCATGCTGCCGCTACCGGGTATGGCCGCCGGGAAGCAACCGTCCGCAAACACCGACCCACGCCCCAACATCATCTTCTTCCTGGTCGATGACATGGGATGGCAGGACACCTCGGTACCCTTCTGGACCGAGAGAACCTTCTACAACGACCGCTACGAAACCCCCAACATGGAGCGCCTGGCCAGCCGGGGAATGCTCTTCACCCAGGCCTACGCATGCAGCCTCAGCTCCCCGACGCGCTGCAGCCTGATGACCGGATGCAACGCCGCCCGCCACGGCGTGACCAACTGGACGCTCCAAAAGAACACCTCGACCGACGGGAAATCCCAAACGCTCGTATTCCCCGACTGGAACTACAACGGCATCGCCCAGGTCGAAGGGACGAACAACACCTTCGTTGCCGATTCGTTCGTCGAGCTGCTCCGCGAAAGCGGCTACCATACCATCCACTGCGGGAAGGCCCACTGGGGAGCCATCGACACTCCGGGGGAGAATCCCTGCCATTTCGGGTTCGAGACCAACATCGCCGGGCACGCCGCCGGCGGGCTGGCCACCTACCTCAGCGAACAGAACTACGGGCACGACAAGGATGGAAAACCCTATTCACTCTTTGCCATCCCGGGGCTCGAGAAGTATTGGCAAACGGGGACCTTCGCCACTGAGGCGCTGACCCGGGAGGCCATCGGGGCGCTCGAAAAGGCCAAAGCCTACAACCAGCCCTTCTACCTCTACATGTCGCACTACGCCATCCACGTGCCGATCGACCGCGACGAGCGCTATTTCCAGAAATACAAGGACAAGGGGCTGTCGGACAAGGAAGCCGCCTATGCCTCGCTGATCGAGGGCATGGACAAGAGCCTCGGCGACATCATGACGTGGCTCGAAGAGAACGGCCTGGCCGACAATACGATCATCCTCTTTATGGGCGACAACGGCGGATTCTGCACGAGCACGGCCTGGCGCGACGAACCGCTCTATACGCAAAACTATCCGCTCAACTGCGGCAAGGGCTCCGCCTACGAAGGCGGAATCCGCGAACCGATGATCGTCTGCTGGCCCGGGGTCACCGAACCCGGAAGCCGCTGCGACAGCTACGTGATGATCGAAGACTACTTCCCGACGATCCTCGAGATGGCCGGGGTACGCAAATACAAGACCCGCCAACCGATCGACGGCATAAGTTTCGTCCCGCTGCTCAACGGTTCGGGCGACCCCTCGCAGGGTCGGAACCTCTATTGGAACTTCCCGAACTTCTGGGCCGATTCGGCAGGCCCGGGCATCTCGACCACCGCCACCGTGCGCAGCGGCGACTGGAAGCTTATCTACTACTACGAGACCGGCAAGAAGGAGCTGTTCAACATTCCGAACGACATCTCCGAGAAAAACGATGTGGCAGCCGAGCATCCCGACCTGGTAAAACGGCTCTCGGACGATCTCGGGAAATATCTCCGCAAGGTCGGGGCCATGCGTCCTTCGTACCGCGCGTCGGGAGAGCCCTGCCCGTGGCCCGACGAGGTCTGACACGGCGTAAGGCTGTAGCCGCAGGGCACGCGGCCGTTGCATGAAAACGGGAAGCCCGACGAAGAAGAATCTTCGTCGGGCTTCCCGTATCCGGACAGACGGTCCGTGGTCTATTTCGCCGAGGCGATTCGGGCAATCGCCTCAGACATGCGCGCATACAGCTCCGGGAGGTCTACGCCCTCGATACGGCGGTGTTCGACAACGATCCGCCCGTCGACCATCACCGTGTCGACATCCGCCGCCTTGCCGCAATAAACAATGTTCGACACGACATCGTGCACGGGTTGCAGATGGGGTTTCTGCAGGTCCACGACGATCAGATCGGCCAGCGCCCCCGCACGGATTACCCCCAGTTCGCCATCGGAATACCCCATGGCCCGTGCACCGTTGGCCGTCGCCATGCGAAGGGCCTCCCAGGCCGGCAGGGCCGTCGGATCGCCCGTGGCGGATTTCTGCAGGAAGGACGCCGTACGCAACTCCTCGAACAGGTCGAGGTCGTTGTTCGAGCAGGGGCCGTCGGTCGCCACCGTAACGAGCGCCCCGGCCGCCCGGAGTTTCTCGACGGGGGCCACGCCGCTCGCGATCTTCATGTTGCTCTGCGGGTTGTGCGACACCGTCACGCCGCGCGCGGCCAGCGTGGCAATGTCCGAATCGGTTACATGGATGCAGTGCGCCGCAATGCAGCGGGCATCCAGCAATCCCAACGCATCGAGATGCTCGACCGGCGTACATCCGTAACGGTCGCGCACGATACGCACTTCGTCCTGCGTCTCGGCCAGATGCACCGTAAGGCTTAGCCCGCAACGGTCGGCCAGCGCCTTGCCCCGCCGGAGGTTCTCGGGCGAGACCGTATAGGGGGCATGGGGAGCCACGGCAATCCGCACACGTCCGCTGCCCGCAGCCGCCAGCCGCGCGGCCTCCTCAACCTCGCGGAACGTCGCCTCGGCATTCGAGTCGAAATAGCTGCATCCCAACACCGCCCGGATACCCAGCGCCTCGACCGGCGCGACACAGGAACTCTCGGAGAAGTACATGTCGACGAACGACGTGATGCCGCCCAACAACATCTCGACCACCCCGAGCGTCATGCCCAGCACCACCTCGTCGGGAGTCTGCCGCGCTTCGAAGGGCCAAATGTAGTCATTGAGCCACGTCATGAGCGAGAGATCGTCGGCATAGCTGCGTTGGAGCGTCATCGCCGCATGGCAGTGGGTATTCACCAGCCCCGGCATGAGGAGTTTGCCCCGGCAGTCGATTTCCCGAAGGGCGGGATGCGCCGCACGGAACGCCGCAGCCTCCTCCTCGGAAGCCGTCACCAGCACAATACGGTTGTCCTCGACGCCTACCCAGCCCGTAAAGGTGCGGGGAGCGTCGGCGGTTGTCATCGGGAGCACCGTTGCCCGGGAAAAAAGCGTTGTCATATCTTTCATACGTTATTTGCATCCGCCCGCAGAAACCGATCCCACACCCGATACCCGGAATGGAAGGAGCCGGCCCAGTGGCTACGTGACAGGAATTATTCGCTCTTCAACCGTTCGGACCTGATCTTCCGCGGTTCGCCCTCGATCGAATTGCCCTGTACGGTGATCACGTCGCGGCCGTCGGTCGAGTTGGAGTAGATCTGGATTACCTTGTTGAAGGTCCCCGGCTCGCTCTTGAGCGGCTGGTAAACGATGCGGATGACGCCCGAATCGGCCGGTGCCACGGGACGCTTCGAGAACGACGCCTTGAGGCACGAGCACGAAGTGATGACCCGCAGGATCACCAGCGGTTTCGAGCCGTCGTTCACGAAGCGGAATTCGCGGGTCAGGTCGCCGCCCTTGCGCGGGACATCGCCGAAATCGTAGGTCGGGGCCTCGAACAGCAGATGCGGTCCCTCGGGCGTCTGCGCCGAAAGCGGCGCGAACGTCAGCACGATAAGGGCCGCGAACAGAAGTTTTTTCATGGTTTCACGTTATTATTCCATTCGGAAAAGATAGGTGATCGTCCCGCCCTGCACCGCAGCCCGGCTCTCCGTAAAGCGGGCTTTGCGGGCCGCCTCGAGCGCCGCGGCAACCAGTTGGGAGTCGCTCTCCGTCGAACCTTTGGGTTCGAACGCCGCGCTCGTCACACGCCCCGAGGCATCCACCGTCACGCGGATGACGATCTTGCCGCTTTTGTTGCCGGGATAGGCCGGTTTGGGAAGATTGCCCACCAGGCCGCGTCCCTTCAGCCCCTGGTCCAACTGGTCCAGTCCATCGGGATTCAGCCCCGGGCCTGTGCCGGAGGCCTTGTCCTCGCCCTCCGGGGCCCGGGGGTTCCCCGCATTCTCCGGCTCGTCGGCGCCGCTCTTCGTCATCTTGAACAATGCCCGGGGATTGGGCGTCTGCGTCGCGTCGTCCTTGCCCGAGACCTGGGCCGTCTGCTCCTCGGGCGCCACGACATCGTGTACGCGCGGCTCGTTGGCCACGCGCACCGGACGGCGCGGAGGCTCAACGACCGGAGGTTCGGTGAAATCCACCAGGATCGTGTCTCCGGGTTTCTCCAGCGCCGGGGTAAAGTCGAACGATACCAGGGCAAACGACCCGACGAGCAGCACGCCATAGGCTGCCGAGGCGATTATCGCCCAGCGTCGCGGGGTCTTGTTATCGGGATCATAATAATACATAAGCGTAAAATCACACCAACATGCACAAACTACATACTTCGCCGCACAGCGGCGCCACGTACCCTTCGGAAAGGGAGTTCAGAGAGTCCCGGGCAGCACACGACGCGGCAGGCCGCATCCGAAGGCCGGCCGCTCCACAAACGTCCCGTCATTGGGGCGTCGTGGCCAGGATCAGCTTGTAATTGTTGTCCTTGGCGATGTTCATCACCTTCACCACCTCGTCAACCGCTACGGTCTTGTCGCAGTGCAGCGAGACGGTGGCGTCCTTCTGACCCTCGAGGCGAGTCTTCAGGGCCTGCTCCACGCCCTCGATGCCCTGCACCCGCTGCAACTCGACGTAATAGTTGTACGAAGAGCCGTTCTGCTGGATCGAGACGGTAGTCATCGCCTTGTCCTTCAACTGGTTCGAGCTCTTCGGGAGCATCAGTTTCAGGGCATTGGGATTGATCAGCGTCGTGGCGATGAGCAGGAAGAGCAGCAGCAGGAACATCAGGTCGGTCATCGACGAGGCCGAGAACGATTTGTCGACTTTCGAGCCGTGTTTGATAGCCATAGCGCACTATTTTTGAACGGGTTGATTCAGAATGTCCATAAAGGCGATCGAGTTGGCCTCCATCTGGAAAACCAGCTTCTCGATACGGGCCACCAGGTAGTTGTAGCCGAAGTAGGCCGGGATGCCGACGATCAGACCCATCACCGTGGTCACCATCGCCACATACATACCGCTGGCCAGCAGTCCCAGGTCGACCGTACCGCCGGCCGCCGACATGTCCATGAAGGTCTGCACCATACCGAGCACCGTGCCGAGGAATCCGATCATCGGGGCGCCGCCGGCGATCGTCGCCAGGAACGGCAGACCGTTCTCCAGCTTCGAGACCTCGAGGTTCGCCACGTTCTCGATGGCCGTCTGTACGTCGCTCATCGGGCGACCGATGCGCTCGATACCCTTCTCGATCATCCGCGCGATCGGCGTGTCGGTCTTGCGGCATAGGTGCACCGCTGCGGCAATCTTGCCGTCGGAGATGTAGTCGCGGATGCGGTTCATGAAGTTCATGTCGAGCACTGAGGCACGGCGGATCGCCATGAAGCGCTCCACGAAGATGAAAATCATCACGCCACCCAGCGCCAGCAACGGCCACATCAGCCATCCTCCCTTGGTAAACAACGTCCACAGTCCCATGCGGGTCTCCTCGCTTACAGCCACCGCTTCGGCAGCCTGCAAAAATGTAATCATAATGCGTTTAAGTTTGTTGAATTATTTATGTTTTGCGTTTTGTCCCCTCCCGTTTATTGTTCCTGCACGTCCCCCGCGCCGTCCGGCTCCGCAGGCGGGTTCTTCGCCTCAAGGCCGCCCGCCGGGCCCGGCACGGCATTTTCCGCCGCGCGTTCAGCCTCCCGCGCCGCGCGCCGCGCCGCACGCCGCGCCTTGCGCTTCTTGTTCGTAAAGCGGTCGTGAATCCGTTGCCGCAGGTCGCGGAAATTGTCGAAATCCTCCTTGAAGTAGATGCCGATGCCGGTCTCCTGCAAACCCTGGTTCTCGTCGAAGCGGTCGATCGTCTGCGTGAAGGCCTTGAGTTTCAGGGTCCCCGCCCGATCGATCAGGTAGGTCACGTAGGCCTCGCCCATGAAGTTCGACATCGAGTTGCTCACCGCCTGTTTGTTGTCGATCAGGTAGTTGCCCTCGAGTTCCACGAAAAGCCGGTTGTTGATCAGGCTCTTCGACAGTCCGAAATCCACCTCGTCGCTCGTCAGTTCCGACTTCGGGCGGTAACGGATCACGACGTTGTAATCCGACGACGAGAGCCAGTTGCTCACCATGTTCGAGAGGAATTCGAATCCCGTGGCGGCCGAGACCGAACTGCCCATGTTCGAAGTCGACTGCGTGGAGTTCTCCGACATGAAGCTATTGAACAGCAGCAGGTAGAGGAACTGCGTGTCGACCGTTTCGGGCGTCGAGAGGGCGTTCGAAACGACGGTTTGCGTCTCGGGGTCGGTACCCGGAACGCGCACGTCGAACGAGATGGCCGGGCTCGACAGCCGGTCGCCGAGATGAATGACGCACTCCACCGGCACCGACCGGTCCCCGGCAATATCGGCCGTACCCTGCAGCAGCGGCAGCAGCGAGGCCTTCAGCTTGTAGACTGCGTCGATGTCGAGCAGGGCATTCATGGGCGAACCCGTCCACTGAATCGACGATCCGCTCTCGATCGTAAAGCGCTTGTTGATAATCTGCTGCAGCGAGAGCATGAAACTTCCCTCCGAGATCGTATAATCGCCATACAGGTCGAAGATATTGGCCGAAGGGTTGATCTGAAGGTTCAGCGCCCCTTCGCCGCGCCCCTTCACCGTGTTGCCCGCAATATCGAGCTCGACCTCGATGTCGGGGCGCACGTTGAGTGCCATAGCGATATTCATGCGGCTGCCGGTCTCCGAACGCGGCCGGCGCTTGCGTTCGAACGACAGTTTCTTCAACGCCACGTTGTCGAGCGCCGCGGTCGGAGGAAGTTTGCGGAAAACCACGAAATCGGCATTCGAGATGTTCGACTTGCTCGACAACGGCATCACGAAGGTCGAATTACCGTCGGTCATCGCCGTAATGTCCATGTTGACCGTCCCCTTGCGTCCCGAAATCTGCGCATTGCCCGAGGCATAGACCCGACCGTAGAAGGCATCATTGTCCTCGAGCGACGTGTCGAGCACGAGCATCTGCTGCGGAGCGATCCGCACGTCGTAGGTGATGTTCGAGAGGTGCTGAAGGTTCATGTCGAAATAGAAAAGCCCCCGGTTCCCCTCGGGATCGAAGATCGGGACCTCCGAGGCGCCGAAACGGTTGTTGCGCACCGAAAGCACCGCCTCGGGCATCGTGTAGGTCACGCGGGTGAAATCGACGGTCGTTTTGGCGTCGCGGACGCGGATTTCACCGCCGAGATCGGCCTGGCGGCGTTGTCCCTGAAGCACCAGATCGACCGACGCGAGCCCCTCGGTCGAGGAGATCACCCCCGAAAGGATCGGATCGAGCAGCCCCAGGTCGAGGCTGTCGACCGCCAGCCGCGCATAATAGCGCACCTGCTCCGGAGCATAAAAGCCGCGCACCAGCGTATCGCGCTTGATGCGGTCGGTTACCGTCACGCCCGCGCGGTTGCGGGCGAAGTCCCACCGCGAAACCAGCCGCATGGGAGGAGCCGCGATGCCGTTGACCTCGATGCTGTCCATCAGGATGTCGGCCGTCACCTCTGCACCGTGCAGCAGCGATTTCATCGTCGCGGAGCCGTTCGTGCGGCCCTCGATGAAATAGCCCTTCTGTTCGGCGATCTGGGTCAGCGGCGTCACGTCGAAGTTCCGCAACTGCAATGTCACCGAATCCTCGCGGTTGCGCGATGCCACACCGTCAACCCGCAGTTCCTGCTCCTGATTCATCACCCGGAAACGGTCTATCTCGACACGGGCCGTGTCGAGCAGGATCTTCCGGGCGAAGATCTGCCACGTCTTGTCGCCGCGGGTGATGTGCGAAGGCTGTATCCTCAGCTCCACGACCCGGCTCCCGGGAACGGCCCCGTCGGTCAGGCCCGCACGCAGGCTCAGCAAACCCGAGGCACGTCTCGTCGTGTCGCTGAACCCGGCAGTGAGCTGCACGCGCCCCTGCTTCGCGCCGCCCGACAGCGCGAGGTGCGGCAAATGCAACACCCCGGCATAGAGGTCCTCGGCCGAGGCATACACGGCCAACGAATCCCCGAGGTTCGAGGCATTGACCATCAGACGGGTGGCGAGCATCCGCCGGCGCTCGACATACTCCGAGTTCACCTGGAGCGACATCTGGTCGCTGGCCGGATTGAACAGCAACTGGAGCGAGGAGCCGTCGGCGATCTGCAGACCGGCCGACACGGCATCGGCAATGGGATTGAAATTGCGCACCTTGACCGACAGCAACGAATAGTCGTTGGCTACGGCCCGCTTCCGCCCGGCAGGGATCGAATCCCGCAACCCGTCGCCCGGGATCGGGAGGTAACGCCAGGCATTCTGACGCAGGTACTGGAAGATCGTACGGTAGCTGGTCTTCGAACGGAACGTGACGTCGGCGAAATCCGACCGGAGTTCGACGAATTTGCTCGAGGCCGAGTTCTCGCCGCGCACGAGCATTTCGGAAGCGTCGATCTCCTTGTCATTGTATTTGTAGCGGGCGTCGAAGACCCGGATCAGACCGTTCAGGTCGTCGAGCGAACGCCCGCCGGCCTTGGCTACGACATGCGCCGAAAGTTGCGACACCGAGTCGCGCCGGTTGACGTTCAGGCGAGCCAGATCGGCATGACGCAAATCCATCGTGAAGTCGTAACGCGGCACCGAGTCGTTCAGATCGACCGTACCGAAGAAGTCAAAATCGAGGTTCTCGTCACGGGCCGAAATGCGGCCGTCGAACTCCCGGTTGCGCAGCCGGCCGTCGAAACGCAGCGAGTCGTAGCTGTAGTCGTTCAACTCGAGCAGCGTGATGTCGCCCAGTACATTGCCGTCGGCGATGCCGTGTCCGAGCATGCCGTCGACACGTGCCGTGAACGCTGCGTCGCCCACCAGGTCCTCATACCCGAGCAGACGGCCCAAGCGGAGTTTCTGGCTGCTCACCTGTCCCGTCACGCCATGCCGTCCGCCCTTGAGCGGCGACATCGTCATACTGCAGGCTACATCGCCCACCCGGGACGAGGCGTCCAACTGCAGGGCAAACGACGACAGCAACCCGTCGAAACGCCCCCGGATACCCACCTCGCCAGTATGTGATAGCACATCGAGGGTCGATTGCGGAAGGGCCTTCCCGCGCACGCTGCGCGACAACCTGTTGACGGCTGCGGCCGAGGTCCGCAACGAGGAGATCGAGACCTCGAGGCGAGTTTTGCGGATGTCGGGCAGCCCCTGGATCGAGGCTTCCGCCGTCAGGGTCGTTCCGTCTCCGATCTGCAGATTGCGGATTTCGCCCGTAAAATCCGCGACCACACCGGCGACCTCCGTATCGAAGTGACTGAATACAAGGTGCCAGTCGCGAAGACGCGGCGCGAAATAGGCGACGTCGTCGGTCGAAAAGGTCGAACGGCGCAGGGCGGCGTCAATGCGCACCTCGCCGAGAAAATCCTTGTAGTCGGCCCACGAGTTGCCCACCAGGGAGATGTAGGGAATCCGGATGTCGGACTGCGCGGTGACGATCTCCGTGTCGGAGAACCCCAGGCAGCCCTGGGTCATGTAAAACCGTCCCGACAGGCGGTCGAGCGTAAATCCGCTGCGCTCGCGTGCCGAGAACGACCGGATCGTGGCATAGATGGCCTGCCCGTCGATCGTAAAGTCGTCGACATCGGCCCGAATGCCGTAAAGATGCATGTGAGAGAAGTCGATGCCGTAGTCGGGGTCCCGCCGGTCGAGGCGCTCGAGGCAGATGTCCATATTCTCGATCGAGGCCTTGTGCAACGAGAGGCGGAATTTGCCCTTGCGCGGTTTGTCGGGGTCGGAAATCCGGGCTACGAGCTGTTTGACGTTCATCTCGCCGTCGGGCATCTGGCGCAGGTAGAGTTTGGCATCGGCGATTTCGCCGCGCCCGAGCGCCACCCCGCCGCCGAAGAGGCCGAGTCCCGTAATCCGGGCGTCGAGCCGCCCGACATAGAGCAGCGTGTCGCGGCCGTAATCCTCGACATAAAAGCCGTCGACGCGCACCTTCGAGAAGAGTCCGATGGCAACGCGGTCGATCGATACGGTGGTGCCCAATTTGCGCGAGATGACCGACGTGGCCGCCTGTACGACGGCATTCTGCACGGACGGTATATCGAGCAGTAACGAAAGGGTTACGGGAAGAATCAGCAGCAACAAAACCGCCGCGGAGAACACCTTTCCCAATATTTTTATACCTTTGCGCATCAGGACCTCGTTATAACGGGCAAAGTTAACTAAATTTAGCAAAAAAACAGCGAAAACCGTAATGGATATCACAATTCTCGGCATCGAATCCTCCTGCGACGACACCTCGGCCGCCGTGCTGCGCAACCACGTCCTGCTCTCGAACGTGATCGCCTCCCAGGCCGTGCACGTCAAGTACGGAGGCGTCATCCCCGAACTGGCCTCCCGCGCCCACCAGCAGAACATCATTCCCGTGGTCGACACGGCGCTCAAGGAGGCCGGGCTCTCGATCGACGAGATCGACGCCATCGCCTTCACCCGGGGGCCCGGACTGGTGGGGTCGCTGCTCGTGGGCGTGTCGTTCACCAAGGGACTCTCGATCGCCGGTAACATCCCGATGGTCGAGGTCAACCACCTCCAGGGACACATCCTCTCGCACTTCATCGACCTCCCCGACCGGGAGCTGCCCCACCCCGATTTCCCGTTTCTCTGCCTGCTGGTCAGCGGCGGACATACGCAGATCGTGCGCGTCGACGCGCCGCTCGAGATGCAGATCATCGGCACGACGATCGACGACGCCGCCGGCGAAGCGTTCGACAAGTGTGCCAAGGTGATGGGACTTCCCTACCCCGGAGGCCCGGTAATCGACCGTCTGGCCAAGGAGGGAGACCCCAGGGCATTCCATTTCGCACGCCCCCGCGTCGACGGGTACGACTACTCGTTCTCGGGGCTCAAGACCTCGTTCCTCTACACGCTGCGCGACGCCGTGGCGCAGGACCCCGACTTCATCGAGCGCAACAAGGCCGACCTCTGCGCCTCGCTGCAGACCACGATCGTCGAAATCCTGCTCGACAAACTTGTCCGCGCTTCGAAGGAGACGGGCATCCGCGACATCGCCATCGCCGGAGGCGTCTCGGCCAATTCGGGGCTGCGCAACGGCATCGTCGAGGCCGGGAAACGCCGCGGCTGGCGCACCTTCCTGCCGGAGTTCAAGTTCACGACCGACAACGCCGCGATGATCGCCATGGCCGGTTATTTCCGTTACCGCAAGGGGGAGTTCTCGGCCCTCGACGTCTCGCCCGTCGCACGCCTCGAAGAGCTCTGACACCCGGCCGCCGGACGGCACCCCGGACGCCGTTCCGCCGGGTGAGGAACGGCACCACTCGATCCATCGGGCGACACCACACAAAGCGTCCCGGGACCTTCGGCAGAAGGTTTCCGGGACGCTTTCTTTTTCGGGCGACGGCTCAGCCAAGCTTCATCACGTCGTCGATGCCCATGTCCTTGTAGGTCGACTCGAGCTCCTCGCTGCGGTCGGTGATTACCAGGAGTTTGTCGCCCAGTTTCAGCTCGGTCTTCCCCTGCGGCACGAAGTATTCTCCGTCGCGGCACACCATCATCACCAGCGTATTCTCCGGTAGGGTAATCTCCTTGAGCGTCTGCCCGCTCTCGAGCATCGACTCGTTGACCTCGACCTCCGTGAGCGCCGACTTCATGTTCTCGTGCATGGCCACGTTGAAGGCCGACTCGCGCTCCTCGTAAGCCAACCCCAGCAGGTTGGCCATGCCGCTCACCGTCGTGCCCTGCACCACCAGCGAGATGATCGTCGAGAGGAACACCACATTGAAGAGCAGCTCCGCGTGCTCGACGCCGTGCATGATCGGATAGAGGGCGAAGAGAATCGGCACGGCACCGCGCAGCCCGACCCACGAAATGTAGAACCGCGCCTTGGTCGAGAAGTTGCGGAACGGTGCCAGGCAGGCCCAGACCGCCACGGGACGCGCCACAAGAATCAAGAAAGCGCCGACCGAACACCCCAGGATCAGAACCTCGGGCTGAAACAGCTCGTCACTGTTGACGAACAGTCCCAGCATGAGGAACATGACGATCTGCATCAACCACGTAAATCCATCGAAAAAGACCGTCAGCGGACGTTTCTGCGCCAGCTTGCGGTTCCCGACGACCAGTCCGGCGATATAGACCGCCAGGTAGCCGTTGCCCCGCACCAGATCGGTGAACGAGAAGGCGAAGAAAATGAACGCCAGCAGCAGCACCGAATAAAGCGAATGGTTCACCAGGTTGATCTTGTTGATCGTCCAGACGGCCAGCCGCCCAATGAGGTAGCCCGACAGCGCGCCGACGGTCAGCTGCACCACAAAGTAGAGCACACCCATCCCCAAACCGGCATGTCCCGGAGAGTTGGACAGCAGGCTGACCATCAGGATGGTCAGCATGTAGGCCATCGGGTCGTTCGAACCGCTCTCCAGCTCCAAAAGCGGACGCAGGTGCTGTTTGAGCCCCTGTTTCTTGCTTCGCAGGATCGAGAAAACCGATGCGGAGTCGGTAGAAGACATCGTCGCGGCGAGCAGCAACGCCATCGGGAAGGAGATCTCCATCCCAATCCACGGAGTCACAAGCCATACGAAGCCCGCCAGGATCACGGCGGTCAGTAGCACGCCGGCCGTTGCCAGCACGATTCCGGGACCGAGGACCGGACGAATCTCCTGAAACGAGGTGTCCATACCGCCCGTGAACAGGATGATGCACAGCGCGATCATTCCCACGAACTGGGTCAGGTCCACCGACCGGAACGAAATGAAGTCCAGACCGAAAAGCATGCCGACGCCGAGAAACAGCAACAACGCCGGAGCCCCGAACCGATAGGCGACCTTTCCGGCCATAACCGCTACGAAAAGCAGCATCGCGCCGACGAGCACGACGTTTTCACCCGTGATGTCTATCATGTCCAACTAACCTAACATTCTCAATAAATCACCTCCCGTTGCGGGCGGTCTCCGCACCGACGATCCGCAGCCCGGTCAGGGGCCGATACTCCAGATCGGCATACGTAAAGGCCTGCATGGCCGCGAACCCGCAGTCGGGCGTGCGATAGACCGCCACCGTCACCGCCGGGATCCGCGAACGCGGCAGGGCGAGCAGACACCGGACATCGCCGTCCGTCACGCACGCGGCCACCTGCGGGGCATTGCCGGGCTCGAAATAGAGCTCTTCGTAAAGCAGGTAGCACCCTTCGGGCCGGTAATACGGAGCGCCTTCGGCACTGAAACACCGCGCCGCAAGCAGGATCATCCCCACCAGGGCCAGCGCCCCGCCGACGAGCACCAGCGCCGAACGGAAGTTGTTCGACAACGAGGCCCCGTACATTCCATTCAGAACCAGCAGCGCCGCACCGGCGACCAATACGCCGGCAGGAACGAGAAGGGGTTTGCGGCGACGAACCACAATCTCGCCAGGCAAGGCATACATTGCCTCGCAAATTTTCATCTTGTCCATCATCTTTTTGTTTGATCATTCGACATACGGTTGCTCGGAACGGACGGGCAGAGGCGCAACCGCAGACAGGGGGCACACCCGTCCGGAAACGCGTGTCAAATAATCAGCCGGCGCAACCGGTAGACGTAGAAGTCCACGGCGCGTACACCGACGAAAAGATCAGGGAATGGAAAGGTTGCAATCAACCGGGCGACACCGGGGACACACCCCGCGGATACGACGGGCCGCGGGAGGGCCCTCAACGCCGGGACCGAAGCCGAGGAGCGCGGGAGCAGCTGCATGGGGCAACTCTCGGCAGGGCGGACGAACTGCGGACGTAAAAGGTCCGAATTGGAAGTGCGCTCGCACTGCCACTGGTCCGCCCGAGCATCCGAAGCCGAAAGGAGCGTCTGCGGCGCATGACGCACGGCCGGAGCGTCGGAAGGACGCTCCGCCCACGAAAAGGCAAGACTGGCTGCGAAAAGCAGCAGGACATACAACAGGTTGCGCATGGGCATTACGGATCGGTCGCACCGCAACTCCGGCCCGGAGTCGGATTACGGCACGGGCAAAAATACATTTTTTTTGCCAATATCCCGTCATGTCGGGAAAATTTCACCGAGACCGGCACGCCCCGGCCTACCCGATACGCCGGGAAACCTTCCCGTCGGAGCGGAATGCCGCGTCACGATGTGCCGCAACGGCCCGGATTGCGCGATTGAAGGAGCATTATTGCGGGATGAAGATGTAGGTGATGGTACCGGTCTGTTTCGCCGGGGCCGATTCATCGATATTGAACTCCGAGCTGCGGGCCGCCTGCAATGCCGAGGAGCGCATGCAGTCGTCGCCCCCCTCCTCGACCCGCGCCCCGATGACCCGGCCGCCCCGGTCGACGGTGATCGACACGACCACTTCGCCGCCGCCTTCGCACAGATAGGCGGGAACTTCGAGGTAACGCGACGTCCGGACGGGATTGGTCAG
>DXGO01000049.1 GCA_019113885.1 Candidatus Alistipes intestinipullorum
GGCATCCGCGTCAAGGACCGCAAGGACGGCTCGGACTGGGAACTCGAATAAGAGCTGCGGAGGATGAACGTGCAGGGGCGTGCGAAAAACGGGGCCGGGGCCGGGGGCAACTTCCGGGGCAACTTCTGGGGCAATTTCCGGGGCAACCTCCGGGGCGTCTGCCGGAGGACGGCGGCGTGCCTGGCGGCGGTCGTCGCGATGCTTCTGGCGGGCTGTTCGTCGAATGTCTATTTGCAGGCCCGCAAACGGACGTCGATTACCGAAGGAATGCCCGATGCCCGGCAGTTGGACACCCTCTGCCGCCACCGGATGACGGTCGGCGCCGGGGAGTGCTACGACCTGCTGCTCGGCGTGCTGCTCGGCGAAGGCTGCCTGATCGAGAGCGCCGACAAGGCTTCGGGACTCGTCGTGGCGCGACAGGTGCTGCCGGCCGAAGGGATGACCGTGGTGCCGATGGCCGGGGAGATCCGGCATTTGAGTTTTCTCGTGCAGCCGGCCCACCTCACCAGCGAGGTGCGGCTGACGGTTTACCTCTCGCGCCAGTGGTATTCGGGCGATTCCTCGGTTTTCACGACCGAGGAGCTGGGTCTCTCGACCGATCCGGAGATCTACCGCTCGTGGTTCGAACGGCTCGACCGTGCCGTACCGCGGTAGGAGGGGCGGCCGGGTGCGATGATACCGCCGGAGTGCGGATTGAGGCATTGCGATCGCCCGTAACGGGTTGCCGGGGCCCGGTCGTCTCCGCGCGGAAGGGGCATGCGCCCTGCGCCGTCTGCACCGAAACCCGAACGCCGGTCCCGGAATCGGCCCGGGTGCTGCACGGTACTCCCTGCATTCGTCCGCAATGAATTCCGAACCCGGAAGGGGAGCTCGGGAACATGAATGCAAAAACACAATGAAGAACCTGTAAGCAACAAGCAATAGAATTTATGGCGGAACTTAAAGTGGCGGCTTTGGAACTCGGGACCGAACGAATCCGCAAGCTGCTGATCCAGTATGCCGTGCCGGCGATCATCGCCATGACGGCATCGTCGCTTTACAACATGGTCGACAGTATCTTCATCGGCCATGGCGTCGGACCCCTGGCCATCTCGGGCCTGGCGCTGACCTTCCCGCTGATGAACCTCGCCGCAGCGTTCGGTTCGCTGGTCGGTGTGGGGGCCGCGACGCTCACCTCGATGCGCCTCGGGCAGCGGGACTATGAAACAGCCCAGCGGGTGCTGGGCAACGTGGTGATGCTCAACGTGATCATCGGTATCGCATTCGGCGTCGTGGCTTTGATCTTCCTCGATCCGATCCTCTACTTCTTCGGTGCGAGCGAAGCCACGATCGGCTACGCCCGTGAATACATGATCATTATCCTGCTGGGCAATGTCGTCACGCACCTCTACCTGGGGCTGAATGCCATCCTGCGGGCCGCGGGGCATCCCCGCAAGTCGATGTACGCGACGATCAACACGGTCATCATCAACGCGATCCTCGACCCGATCTTCATCTTCTGGTTCGACTGGGGTATCCGCGGTGCGGCCATTGCCACCGTGCTGGCGCAGATCATCTCGCTGATGTGGCAGTTCCGCCTGTTGTCGAACCGCGAGGAGCTGCTTCATTTCCGGCGCGGCATCTACCGCCTGCGGCGCAAGATCGTGCGCGACATCATCTCGATCGGCATGTCTCCTTTCCTGATGAACCTCGCGGCGTGCTTCATCGTGATCCTGATCAACAAGGGGCTGAAGGAGTTCGGCGGGGACCTGATGATCGGTGCCTACGGTATTGTCAACCGTCTCGGTTTCTTCTTCGTGATGATCGTCATGGGTATCAACCAGGGCATGCAGCCCATTGCGGGCTACAACTACGGCGCCCGGCAGTACGACCGGGTGATGCGGGTGTTGAAACTGACGATGATCGGTGCGACGTGCGTCACGACGGCCGGATTCCTGATCGGCGAGCTCTTCCCGCGGGTGGCCGTGGGCCTTTTCACGACCGACGAGGAGCTGATCCGCCTGGCGGTCGAGGGCATGCGTATTGTCTTCATCTGCTACCCGATCATCGGCTTCCAGATGGTTGCCACGAACTTCTTCATGAGCATCGGCATGGCGGGGAAGGCAATCTTCCTGTCGTTGTCGCGGCAGCTGCTTTTCCTGATGCCGGGACTGATCTTCCTGCCGCATATCTTCGATGCCCATACGGCTTGGGACGGCAGTTGGGGCGTGTGGTGCTCGATGCCGTTGTCGGACCTGCTGGCCTCGATCGTGGCCTTCTTTATGTTGACCTATCAGTTGCGGAAATTCCGGGCCGCGCAGCCAACGGTGTCCGCTGAAACCTCCCGATGAACCATGGAACGCGAAAAATTTGTCATCAACATCGGCCGCCAGCTCGGCAGCGGCGGCAAACCCGTCGGGGAGATCATCGCCCGGCGGCTGGGCATCAAACTCTACGACAAGGAGCTCATCAACCTGGCGGCGCGCGAGAGCGGTTTGTGCCCGGACATTTTCGAGAAGGCCGACGAGAAGGGCCGCAAGGGCGTCTTTGCAACGCTCGTGGGCTACCTTCGGGCGCCGTTTGCGGGCTATGAGGGCGGAAATGCGAACAACATCCTGGCCAACGAGTCGCTGTTCCGGATTCAGAGCGACGTGATCCGCGAGATCGCCTCGCGCGAATCGGCGATCTTCGTGGGCCGTTGCGCCGACTACATCCTGCGCGACAATCCGCGGTGCGTCAATGTCTTCATCACGGCCGACGAGGCCGATCGTTGTGCCCGTCTATGCGCCCGTGAGGGCTGGACGCCCGAGGAGGCGCGGTCGATGATGGAGCGCACGGATTCGAAACGCGCCTCCTACTACAACTATTACAGTTCGCGGACCTGGGGACAGGCGGCGACCTACGACCTGTGTGTGAACTCTTCGGTGCTGGGCGACGAAGGCACGGCCGACCTGATTCTGGAGTTCGCGGCGCGGAAGTTGCACGAGAAATTTTAATCGCAATATGGTTTTATCCGAACAGATCAAGGAGCTCGAAACGCGCCGCGAGGCGTTGGAACGTTGCTTGGACATCGAACAGAAACGCATCGACCTGCGCAATGAGGAGGAGAAGACCCAGGAGCCGGACTTCTGGGACAATCCGGACCGTGCGCGCGAACAGCTGCGCAAGGTAGCTGGGATCAAGGCGTGGGTCGAGGATTACGATGCGATCCGCAAGGATGTCGAAGACCTCGTGCTGATGCCCGACTTCGTGAAGGAGGGGGTGGTGAGCGAGGAGGAGATGGACGCCCACTACGCCGCGACGCTCGAGCGGATCGAGAAACTCGAGATGCGCAACATGCTGCGGCGTGACGAGGACAAGCTGGGGGCCATCATGGACATCAACGCCGGGGCGGGCGGCACGGAGGCGCTCGACTGGGCGTCGATGCTGCTGCGCATGTACACGCGCTGGGGCGAGGCCCACGGTTACAAGGTCAAGGTGCTGGATTACCAGGCCGGCGACGAGGTGGGGGTGAAGTCGTGCACGCTGGAGTTCGAGGGGGAATACGCCTATGGTTACCTCAAGAGCGAGAACGGCGTGCACCGCATGGTGCGCCTTTCGCCGTTCAATGCCAACAACAAGCGTCAGACGACCTTTGCGTCGGTCTTTGTCTCGCCGGCTGTCGACGATACGATCGAGATCACGATCAATCCCGCGGACATCGAGTGGGACACGTTCCGCTCGTCGGGCGCCGGGGGGCAGAACGTCAACAAGGTCGAGACGGCCGTGCGGCTGCGTTACCACGGCAAGGACCCCGATACGGGCGAAGCGGTCGAATACCTGATCGAGAACATGGAGACGCGCTCGCAGCTGATGAACCGCGAGAACGCCATGCGCATCCTGCGGTCGAAACTCTACCAGCGGGAGCTGGACAAACGCATGGCCACGCAACAGGCGCTGGAGGCCTCGAAGAAGAAGATCGAATGGGGCTCGCAGATCCGGTCGTACGTCTTCGACGACCGCCGCGTGAAGGACCATCGCACGGGGGTGCAGACTTCGGCCGTCGAGGCGGTGATGGACGGCGACTTGGATGCCTTTATCAAGGCGTACCTCATGGAGTTCGGGGCCAATGCGTAGGGGACGGGCACTTCTTGCCGCGCTGCTCTTCGGGAGTGCGGCCTTTGCGCAGGGCTCCGGGAGGACTGTAGTCCCGGACCCGGCTGCGGAACCTGCCGGCGTGCTGGTCGGCATGACCGATACGGCGGCCTACTTTTCCCTGCTGCGCGGGCAACGCGTGGCGGTGTTGGCCAACCAGACCTCGGTGGCCGAACTGCCCGGTGCGAAAGGGACTTCGGGCAGGGCGTTGTCGACGGATGCCGCCGGGCGCGTGCACCTGGTCGACCTGTTGCACGAGAGCGGCTTCGACGTCGTGGCGATCTTCTCGCCCGAACACGGGTTCCGCGGTACGGCCGACGCCGGGGAGAAGGTCTCCAGTTCGGTGGACTCCCGCACCGGCATTCCGATCCGTTCGCTCTACGACGGCCGCACGTTGCGCCCCTCGGACGAGACGATGCGTTCGTTCGACGTGCTGGTGGTCGACATGCAGGATGTCGGGCTGCGCTTCTACACCTATTATATCTCGATGCTGCGCATGATGGATGCCTGTGCCGGGTTCGGCCGTTGCGTGGTGGTGCTCGACCGCCCGAACCCCAACGGCGACAAGGTCGAGGGCCCGGTGCTCGACATGAAATACAAATCGGGCGTCGGGGCGCTGCCGATTCCGGTGCTCCACGGGCTGACGATGGGCGAGATCGCACGGATGGCCGTGGGCGAGGGGTGGGCCGCGCCGTGCGACCTGACGGTCGTTCCGTGCCGGAACTATACCCATGCCACGGAGTATGTGCTTCCGGTGGCGCCGTCGCCGAACCTTCCGACGCAGCGTTCGATCTACCTCTATGCCGCGCTGTGCCCCTTCGAGGGAACGGTCGTGAGCCTCGGACGCGGCACGGAACACCCGTTTGAAATCTATGGACACCCCGATCTCAAGGGGCGGACCTTTACCTTCACGCCGCGTTCCACGGCCGGGGCGAAGCACCCGCCGCTGGAGGGCCGGACGTGCCGCGGTGAAGACCTGAGCCGCCTGCCGCTCGACGAGGCGCGTGCGACGGGATTTTCCCTGAAATACGTGATCGACGCCTTTGCGGACCTGGGGCTGGGCGAGGGCTTCTTCACGCCGATGTTCGAGAAACTGGTCGGCGTGGGGTGGGTGCGGGAGATGATTCTCGCCGGGGCGACCGATGCCGAAATCCGTGCGCGCTGGGAACCCGAGGCTGAGGCCTTCCGCAGAGTGCGCGCGAAATACCTCCTTTACGAATAGTCGCAGGCAGGGTTATGATTGGCGGAGGTGCTCCCGAAAGGGAGCACCTCCGCGTTTTTTTGCTGTTCCGTACTGTCGGGCGTTGAGGATGGGTTGAGGACGGGTTGGGACCGCGGGTCGGCGGGCGGGTCAGTCCATCTCGGCCTCCGCGATGCGGTCGGCCTCGGTGATGGGCCGCAGCACGCGGCAAGGGTTGCCCGCGGCGATGACCCGTGGCGGAATGTTGCGCGTCACGACACTCCCGGCCCCGATCACGGCCCCCTCGCCAACCGTCACTCCGCGCAGGATGACCGTATTGCCGCCGATCCAGACATTGTCGTGGATCGTGACGGGCAATGACTGCATGATCCCCTCGTTGCGCTGGTCGGGGAGCAGGGCGTGGTGCACGGTGTAGATGCCCACGTTGGGACCGATATAGACGTGGTTGCCGATCCGGACGGGCGCCTCGTCGAGGATCGTGAGGTTGAAGTTCCCGACGAAGTGGTCGCCCACGGAGGTATGCGCCCCGAAGTCGCAGTGGAACGGGCTGTGGAGGCAGACGTCCTCGCCGACATGTCCGAATATCCGGCGGATGATCGCTTCGCGCTCCTTCGTGCGGCTTGGCGGCAGCTGGTTGAGGCGGAAGCAGAGTTCTTCGGTACGGCGGAGCGCCTCGCCGATTTCGGGGGTCACGGCGTGAAGCCACCGTCCCGTGCGCATCTTTTCCAGGTCGTTCATCGTGTCGTTTCTTTCCGTGTGAAGTATTCGTAGACGGTTTTCGAGATCCCGGCGATCACTGCGGTATTCGTTGCGTCGTCCTCCCGCGAGTCGGTCACCAGCACGGTGATGCAGTAGTGGCGGCCGTCGGGCAGCAGGACGTATCCGGAGTCGTTCTCGGCTGTGCGGATTCCTTCGGCCGTGCGGTCCGACGAACCGGTCTTGTGTCCCAGGATGACCGTGGCGGGCACTCCGGCGCGGAGCTTGTTCGCCCCGGTGGTCGCTTTTTCCAACAACCCGTGCAGCAAGGCGTTGTACTCTTCGTTCAGCAATTCCCCTTCGAGAAACCGGGCATAGAGCTTGCAGATGGCCGAAGGCCGGGCCGCATTGGCCCGTACGGCGTCCGGGTCGCGGTGCATCATGCGTTCCGTTGCAACGATGCGGATACCCCCGATCCCCAGCTCCCGCACGTAGGCTTCCACTGCCGCAGGGCCCCCGACGAACGCCAACAGCCTGTCACAGGCGATGTTGTCGCTCAGCGAGGTGCTGTAGTGGAGCAGGGCGCCGAGTGTCACACTGCCGCCCGCGGCGGGCAGCGAATCGCGCATCGGGCTGTAAGTGCTGGCATCGAGCCATTCGGGGCCGACGTCGAGGGGTTGCGAGAGTGGGGTGCCGGTTTCGGCGGCATGGTCGAGCACGGCCAGCGCCAAGGGGAATTTGAAGACGCTCAGCATCGGCAGCAGCGTGTCCTGCCGGGTGATCCAGTCCCCGTCGGGGGTACGGACCGCCACGCCGACACGGGCGTCGAGCGGGGCGGTAAGGGCGTCGATCTGTTGTTCAAGCGGACGCAACGCATCGGTGCTGCAGGCCGCGAGCAGTGCGGCGGCCAACAAGGTCGTTGTTCGGATCATGACTGGGAACTGTCGGGTAGAAAAAACACGTCCCGCGGCCATGCCGGGGACGTGTCGTGTTTCGGTACGCTCCGAGAGGTTACTCCGAAACGATCGCCTCGCTCGGGCAAACGCCTGCGCAGGTGCCGCAGTCGATGCACTTGTCGGGATCGATCACGTAGATGTCGCCGGCCGAGATAGCCTCTACCGGGCACTCGCCGATGCAGGTGCCGCAAGCTACGCAGGAATCAGTGATTTTGTAAGCCATTTTTTTCGTGTTTATGGTTAATGTGTGTTAGTGCAAATATAGGAACTTATTTGATAATATCAAAACCCGTGTAGGGAATCAGCACCTCGGGGATACGGATTCCTTCGGGGGTCTGGAAGTTCTCGAGCAGGGCGGCGACGATGC
>DXGO01000050.1 GCA_019113885.1 Candidatus Alistipes intestinipullorum
CAAAAAATTCCTACTTTTGCACCCGGGTGAGTCTTATACGACCAGCTCCTGCAGAATCCCCCAGGCGAGGAATCGAGCAAGGGTATGCGGTTGTAGCGGTGCGATATAAGGAGCTCACCCTTTTTTTGTCACAGCGGCGTCCCTGCAACAGGGCGCCGCTTTTTCGTCGGAGCAGGGCGGGTAGCGCCCCGAAACGGCCCGGGACGAACAAAATCCCGAAGATTTTCGCTACCTTTGCCGCCGCATGGACATGAACCGCGAAATACTGCGCCTGGCGCTGCCGAACATCGTCTCGAACATCACCGTGCCCCTCATGGGCATCGTCTCGACGGCCATTGCCGGGCATTGGGGCACCGACTCGGCCGCCACGATCGGGGCCCTGGCCATCGGGGTGTCGATCTTCAATTTCATCTACTGGAACTGCGCCTTCGTGCGCATGGGCACCAGCGGCCTCACGGCCCAGGCCTACGGCGCGGGCGACCTGCGCGAATGCTCCAACATGCTCTACCGCGCAATGGCGGTCGCCGTGGCGATGGGCCTGCTGATGGTGGCGCTCCAGGTGCCGCTCGGCGAGCTGGCCCTCTGGGCCATGCACGGCGGCGAGATGACCCGCGAATACTTCTACACGCGCATCTGGGCCGTTCCGGCAGGCATTCTCCTCTTCGGCTTCAACGGCTGGTTCACCGGCATGCAGAACGCCCTCTTCCCGATGATTACGGCCGTCACGGTCAACATCATCCACCTCACGTGCAGCCTCGCCTTCGCCTTCGGGCTCGATCTCGGAATCGTAGGCATCGCCTACGCCTCGGTCGTTGCCCAATGGTCGGGCGTCGCGCTGGCTGCCCTGCTACTGCTCGTCCGCTACCGGAAGCAGCTGACCCCGTTCGACCGCCGGGAGGTGCTCGACCTCCAGCCGCTGAAGGCCTTCATGCGCATCAACCGCGACATCATCCTGCGCACGTTCTGCATCGTGGCCGTCTACACCTTCTTCACCGGAGCCTCGTCGCGCATGGGCGACCCGGCGCTGCTGGCCGTGAACACCCTGCTGCTCGAGCTCTTCACCCTCTTCTCCTACATGAACGACGGATTCGCCTACGCCGCCGAGGCCCTCACCGGGCGGTTCATCGGGGCCCGCAACGGCACAGCCCTGCGCGACTGCCTGCACCGGTGCCTGACCTGGGGCATGCTCATTTCGGCACTCTTCGTAGGCGTTTACCTCGCGGGATGGCGCCAGCTGGTCGGGCTCTTCGTCGACCCCGAGGCTCCCGACGCCGCGCTGCTCGTCGAAAAGGCCGGGGAGTACGTGATCTGGGTCATCCTGATCCCCCTCGCCTCGGCCATGCCCTTCATCATGGACGGGATCATGGTCGGCGCCACCGAAACACGCGTCATGCGCAACTCGATGTTCCTGGCCACGGCGGCCTATTTCGGGATTTTCTACGCCTGCTCGCCGTGGATCGGCAACAACGCCCTGTGGCTCGCCTTCACGCTCTACATGGCCCTGCGGGGCGTCTTCCAGTACCTGATGACCCACCGCCTGCGGACGATCCGCGAAAAGGCCTCTGCAGCATATCCGTCGGCATAGTCCCCGCGGCATAAAACGGAGGAAGACCGCGGCTTTCGCACGTGCGGTCCTCCCCCGTTCGGGTTTTATCCGGTCTGCGGAGCGATTACTCCACGACGATGGGCTTGTACTTCGGCACCAGCGCCTTCATAATCGCCCAGGCTACCAGGTAGGCAACGGCGCAGATGCAGAAGATAATCATGTAACCGGCCTCCTTGCCGTCGAAACCCATGAAACGGAACGCCGCGCCCATCTGCTCCGAGTGGGTGAAGAGCGCCCCGGCCCCCTTGTTGATCAGGAACGACCCCACACCGCCGGCCATACCGCCGATGCCCGTAATGGTCGCAATGGCCGACTTGGGGAACATGTCGCCAATGGTCGAGAAGAGGTTTGCCGACCACGCCTGGTGTCCGGCGCCGGCCAGTCCGATAATGATCGCGGGCCACCACACAGAAACCGTCCCGGCGCTCTGCGCGAAGAGGGCTGGCAGCGGCAGGAAGGCGAAGATCAGCATCGCCAGCATACGGCCCGCATAGGGATTCATCCCCCGGCGGTCGACGAAGAGCTTCGGAAGGTAACCGCCGAAGATCGACAGCACGGTAACGATGGCGTAGAGCGTGAAGATCAGCGCAATGCCCATTCCCGAACTCGACGAATAACCGTACTGGTCCGAGAAATAGGCCGGGGCCCAGAAGAGATAGAACCACCACACGCCGTCGGTGAAGAACTTGCCGGTGATGAACGACCAGGTCTGACGGTAGGTGAAGCACTTCCAGAAGGGAATGATCTTCTCGGGTTTCCCGGCAGCGGCCGCGGCGGCCACGGCCGGTTCCTCAGCGTCGTCCTGATGGATATAGGCCAATTCCTCGGCATTCACGTGCTTCGATTTTTCGGGTTTTTCGTACATGAAGATCCAGAACCCCATCCAGACAAATCCCAGCGCTCCGATGATGATGAAGGCCATCTCCCAACCGCCGCCGACGCCCTGGTCCTTGAAGTACTGGGCCAGCAGCGGGATGGAGGCCGGAGCCACCAGCGCGCCCACCGAAGCCCCGGCATTGAAGATCGACGTGGCAAAGGCCCGGTCCTTCTTGGGGAAGTACTCGGCCGTGACCTTGATCGCCGCGGGGAAGTTGCCGGCCTCACCCAGAGCGAGGATACAGCGCGCGGCAAGGAACAGCCACACGCTGGTCGACGCAATGGCCAATGCGACGGAGGTACCGGCCTCGACCGAGGTCATGGCCTTGATCGATTCGAAACCCTCGATGTGCATGGTCGCCCAGCCGCAGGCCGCATGGAGGCAGGCGCCTGCCGACCAGACGCCGATGGCCCAGAGATAGCCCTTCTTGGTGCCCATCCAGTCGATGAAACGCCCGGCAAAGAGCATGCAGAGGGCGTAAACCAGCGAAAAGACGGCGGTTATCGTTCCGTAATCGGCATCGGTCCAGTGAAATTCAGGAGCGATAAAATCCTTCCAGGTGAGCGACAACACCTGGCGATCGAGATAATTGACCGTGGTGGCTACGAAGAGCAGCACGCACATCCACCAGCGCCAGTTGGTCATCAGGCGGGTCGTAGTCGATGAAGTTTTTGTCATGGATCAGTGTTTAGGTCGTATGTACATTTTAAAGATTTATTTTTTGGTCCGGGCGATGACCTCCAGCGCGTAACGGCACTTGTCGGTAATGGCTGCCCACTCCTTTGCGGCGACAACCTCCTTGGGGAAGAGTTGCGAGCCCATGCCCACACAGTAGACACCGGCCTTGAACCATGCCGTGAGGTTCTCCTCCGTCGGTTCCACGGCCCCCGTGGCCATGATGTTCGACCATGGCAGCGGCGCCTTGACGTTCTTGACGAACGACGGGCCCCCGACGTTCCCGGCCGGGAAGACCTTCGTCAGGTCGCACCCCAGCTCCTGCGCCAGGCCGATCTCCGTCACCGAGCCGCAGCCCGGCGTATAGGGCACCAGGTGACGGTTGCAGAGCCGCGCAACCTCGGGATTGAGGTACGGGCCCACGACGAAGTTGGCGCCGTACTGGATGTAGAGGGCTGCGGTCGGGGCATCGACGACCGTTCCCACGCCCAGGATCATCTCGGGACACTCCCGGGCGGCGAACTTGATCACCTCGATGAATACCTCCGAGGCGAAATCCCCGCGGTTGGTGAACTCGAAGGCGCGCACACCGCCCTCGTAGCAGGCCTTCACGACCTGCTTGGCAATCTCGGCATCCGCGTGATAAAAGACGGGGACCATGCCGGTACGGCCGATGGCCTCCATCACCTGAAATTTTGAAAATCTTGCCATATTTCGAATGTTTTTTACTCGTTCTAAAAGCGGGGGCCGGGAACGGACCGACCGCCCCCGCATCCCTTCCGTTTCCGATTATCGCTGCACGCGGCCGCTGGCGTTACCTCCGGCCAACGCCTCGACCTCCTCGGCCGAAACCATGTTGAAATCGCCGTGGATCGTGTGTTTCAACGCCGAGGCCGCCACGGCAAACTCCAGCGCCTCACCCTGCGTCGGTTTGGTCAGCAGGCCGTGGATGATGCCGCCCGAGAAGGAGTCGCCCCCACCCACGCGGTCGATGATCGGGTCGATGTCGTAACGTTTCGACTCGTAGAACTCCTCGCCGTTGTAGATCATCGCCTTCCAGCCGTTGTGCGTCGCCGAAAAGGACTCGCGCAAGGTCGAAATCACATACTTGAATCCGAACGTCGCGGCCATCTGGCGGAAAATGCCCTTGTAACCCTCGGCATTCGTCTCCCCGCCCTCGACATCGGCGTCGGGCTTGAAGCCCAGGCACAGCTCGGCATCCTCCTCGTTGCCGATGCAGACATCGACATACTGCATCAGGGTGCGCATCACCGACTGTGCCTTCTCCTTGGTCCAAAGTTTCTTGCGGAAGTTCAGGTCCACTGAGACAGTCACCCCGTGACGCTTCGCAGCCTCGCAGGCCCGGCGCGTCAGCTCGGCCGCCTTGTCCGAGATGGCCGGCGTGATGCCCGACCAATGGAACCACGCGGCACCCTCCATAATGGCATCGAAATCGAACTCCGACGCCTCGGCCTCGGCAATGGCCGAATGGGCACGGTCGTAGATCACCTTCGAGGGGCGCATCGAGGCCCCGGTCTCCAGGTAGTAGATGCCCACGCGGTCGCCTCCGCGAACGATGTAGTCGGTTTTCACGCCGTAACGGCGCAGGGCGTTGACGGCCGACTGCCCGATCTCGTGCTTCGGGAGTTTGGTGACGAAATAGGCCTCATGGCCATAATTGGCGCACGACACGGCCACATTGGCTTCGCCGCCCCCATAGACGACGTCGAACGAATCGGACTGCACGAATCGCGTATTGCCCGGCGTCGAGAGCCGCAGCATGATCTCGCCCAAAGTTACAATCTTCATGATTTATAGCGGATTAAAATTTAAAGAAATTCTTGGCGTTGCGGTAACAGATGCCCTCGATAAGCTCGCGCCCGATGAAGTCGATCTCCGAGGCAGGCAGCAAACCCTGCTCGATGTCGTTGCCCACAAGGTTGCACAGCGTGCGGCGGAAATACTCGTGCCGCGGGTACGAGAGGAATGAACGCGAGTCGGTCAGCATACCCACGAAACGGCTCAGCAGCCCCAGCGTCGAGAGGGCGTTCAGCTGCTTCTCCATGCCGTCCTTTTGGTCGAGGAACCACCACCCCGAACCGAACTGCATCTTCCCGGCACCGTAACGGCCGTCCTGGAAGTTGCCGATCATCGTGGCCACCAGCTCGTTGTCGCGCGGATTGAGGTTGTAAATAATCGTCCGGGTCAACCGGTCGCGGCGATCGAGCATGTCGAAGAACTTCGACATCGACTCACCCACCGTGAAATCGCCGATCGAATCGAAGCCCGTGTCGGGGCCGATCTGTGCAAACATCCGCGAGTTGTTATTGCGGATGGCGCCGTAGTGGAACTGCTGGGTCCAGTCCGTCTCATGGTCCATCACGGCGAACTCCACCAGCATCGCGGTCTTGTACTTACGGATCTCCTCCGGGGTCAGCTCTCGCCCTCCGTAGACCTTGTTGAAGATGGCGTCGATCTCCGCCTGCGTATAATCCTCGGCATAGAATGCCCCAAGCCCGTGGTCAGACAGGCGGCAGCCCACCGACTCGAAGAACTTGTGGCGCACGCGCAGCGCATCGATCACGTCGGAGAACTTCGAAATCGTGACCCCCGACACCTCCGACAGGCGCTCGATGTAGGCCCGGAAATCAGCCGCCGACTCCACGGCCATCGCCTTATCGGGACGCCACGTCGGAAGCATCTTCACCGCAAAACCGTCCTCACGGGCCTTGATATGGTGTTCGAGCGAATCGACAGGATCGTCGGTCGTACAGACGACCTCGACGTTATAGCGTTGCATCAACCCCCGGGCATGGTACTCGGGACGCTGCAACAGTGCCGTACAGTGGTCGTAAATCTCTCGCGCGGTCGAAGGGTTGAGAAGCTTCGTTACGCCGAAGGCGGTTTTCAATTCCAGGTGAGTCCAGTGGTAGAGCGGGTTGCGCATCGTATAGGGCACCGTCTCGGCCCACTTTTCGAACTTCTCCCAATCGGACGTATCCTTGCCCGTACAGTAACGCTCGGCAACCCCGTTCGTGCGCATCGCACGCCACTTGTAGTGGTCGCCCTCGAGCCAGATTTTCGAAAGATTCTCGAAGCGGTGGTCCGAAGCCACATACTCGGGGTTCAGGTGACAATGGTAGTCGATAATCGGCATCCGGGCGGCATGCTCGTGGTAAAGCCGCTCCGCCGTCGGGGTCTGCAACAGGAAGTTGTCGTCGTTGAAAGATTTCATCGTTGCTGTATCGTTTTCAAATTTATACACAATGGCTCCATTCCGTCCGAACGGTTCCACCGCCGCACGTCGTCACCATAAAGATAGCTACTTTTCGTCGATGCGGCTTTGAAAATTCCATGAATTAAGACGAATTATCGTCAATTTGGTTGACCAATATACGGAAAAATCGTAAATTTGCCTAAAATAATCCAAAAATATTATACACGTAAAATATGAAAAATCTGATTATCTGGAGTTTGGGACTTTTGTTCGGCTCCTGCACTTCGGCCCTCGAAATCGAAATCACCAACCCGTCGGCAATCGCCCGCAACCACGAAACCGTGGAAATCGACTGGAACGACATCGCCCGCCTCAAGGGAGTGACGCCCGAAAACGTCATCGTCGCCGATTCCAAAGGCGAACAGGTTCCCTCGCAAGTTATCTACCGCGGCGAACAAACGCCTCAGGCGCTGATTTTCCAAGTCGATGCCGAGCCTTCGGGAACCGTCCACTTCTCGATCGTCAAAGGAGAGCGCGAGGCATATCCCTCCCAGGTATTCGGACGCAAGGTCCCCGAGCGTTATGACGACTACGCCTGGGAAAACAACCGCGTCGCCTACCGTCTCTACGGCCCGGCGCTCGAAACCTCGCCCGAAAAGCTCATCACCCCCGGCATCGACGTCTGGGTGAAATGCTCCGAAAAACTCGTCATCGACGAATGGTACGCCAAAGGCGACTATCACCACAACTACGGCGACGGCATGGACTGCTACAAGGTCGGGGTTACGCTCGGCTCGGGGGCATCGGTACCCTTCGTCGGCGGGAAGTTCCACTTCATGGACCACAACTACACGACGGCCGAAACCCTCGACAACGGCCCGATCCGCACGACCGTACGCCTGACCTACGGCCCCTTCGCGGTCGACAGCTGCAAGGTCTCGCTCACCAAGATCATCTCACTCGACGCCAACCGGCGTTTCAACCGCATGGACAACATCTACGAGGGCGACTTTGCCGAGATGCCCGTTGCCGCGGGATTCGTCCGCCACGACGTGAAGGAGTTGACGTGCGGCGAGGGATGGATCGGCATGGTCGAACCCGCATCGGACTCGGCCGATCCCGTGCGTGACGGCGACATCTTCCTGGGCGTCATCCTGCCCGGCGCCGAGTTGCTGCCCGACACGTTGGGACACGCCGTAGCCATCAAGGACGTGACCCCGGGCGAGGTGCTGACCTACTATGCCGGGTCGGGCTGGAGCCAAGGAGGCGTAGAAGACATGGAGGCGTGGACCCGTGACATCGCCGAAACCGCCGCCGCGGCAACGGAGCCCCTGCAAGTGAGCGTCCGATAAACCTCCTGAGAGGCCAACCGCTGCGCCGCACGGTGAGGAAATACGAAAAAGTCCGGTCAATGACCGGGCTTTTTTCGTATCTTTGTCCATCCGGCTCCGGATCAACCGTCCCGGCACAATATGAGTACAGCAAAAATCATCACCTTCGGAGAGATCATGCTCCGACTCACCCCTCCCGACTACCTGCGTTTCCCCCAAAGCAGATCCTTTCAAGCAAGTTTCGGCGGCAGCGAAGCCAACGTTGCCGTGTCGCTGGCCAACTTCGGGCTCCGCAGCGCGCTGATTACGGCCCTGCCCAACAACCGCATCGCCCAGGCATGCATCGACGACCTGCAGAGCTACGGCGTCGAAACCGACGGCATCCTGCACAGCGGAAACCGCATCGGGCTCTACTACATGGAAGAGGCGGCCTCGATGCGTTCGTCGCAGGTCGTATACGATCGCAGCGGATCATCGTTCAGCACCCTGCAACCCGGAATGATCGACTGGAAAAGGTTGTTCGAGGGAGCCTCGTGGTTCCACTGGTCGGGCATCTCGACGGCCGTCAGCGCCTCGACGGCCGCCGTATGCGCCGAGGCCGTCGAAGCGGCCCGCGCAGCAGGACTTGTCGTCTCGTGCGACCTCAACTACCGCAAAAACCTCTGGAAATACGGGCGCAAACCGCAGGATGTGCTGATTCCCCTGATGGAGCAGTGCGATGTGTTCTTCGGGACCGATGACGAATACGAGACAATCCTGCAACTCCCCCTGCCTCGTTTCGACGCCCGCGACGCCGTCTACGAGCCCGACACAAAGGGATACGAAGAGGTCTCGAGACGGATCTCCGAACAATTCCCGAGATGCCGCGCCATTGTCATCGGGTTACGCAACGTCCTGAGCGCCAACCACCACCTCATTTCGGGAACCCTTTATACCGGAGGGAAGCTGCTGTCGACGCGCGTCTACGACGTCGACCATGTGGTCGACTGTGTCGGCGTGGGCGACGCCTTTGTCGCCGGACTGATCTACGGGCTGTCGGAGCACGCCGGCGACATGCAGTTCGCCCTCGACTTCGGAGCGGCGGCCTGCGCCCTGAAAAATACCGTCCCGGGCGACTACAACCAGTTCCCGGTCGAGGAGGTCGCCGCCCTGGCCCGCGGCTCCGTCTCGGGGCGCATCGCCCGATAAACCGCATGCGGCGGCCCGGCCTGCCGAGATGCGGGTAGGAGTGTCTGTCCGTTTCATATCGGCCACAGAAATAACAAGGCGTCCGGTTCTGCGAACCGGACGCCTTGTTGTTCTCGACAGATCGGCAACTACTCGCCCTTGACCTGCTTGTAGAGTTCGTTGTACTTGTTGTACTTATCCATGATGCCGGGTTCGTCACGCAGACGGAAGCACAACGACTTGAGGAACTCCAGCGTATCACCGTCCTCGGGTTTCATCTCATGGGCCTTCTCAAACCACGGAAGAGCCTCCATGTAGACGCCGTTGACCTTCTTCAAATCCTCGTCGTAGGCAGCCTGGCTGCTGTACTGCTTCTCGTTCATCTCCTTGTTGAGCGCATCACCCTTGATCGTGTAGAACACACCCAGATAATAGCTACCCTCGAAGAGATCGGGCTTCAATTCCACGACCTTCTTGAACGATTCAATGCTCTGGTCGTAATCCTTCAACGCATAGAAGATACGGCCGCGGCCGAACCACAGGTCGACGCTCTGAGGATTGTTCTCGATAGCCTTGTCGATCATGGCCACCAGGTCGGCAGGATCGCCCACGCCCTCTTCAGCCGTATAGAGCTGCATCAGGCCGTCGAGGATACGCTCGTTCTTCGGGAACTTTTCGATACCGGTCAGCAGCACCTGCTTGGCCTTCATAACGTTCTCCTTGTCAGCGGATTTCTGTCCGTAATAGCAGTGGAAGAGATAGTAGTAGATATTACCCTCCTCATCGGCATATCCCTGCTCGATGGCCTTCGAAAGGTACTCGGCACCCTTGACGAACGACGCCGGGTTGGACGAGCCGTCGACCGTCAGCAGGTAACCGGCATAGTACAGCAATGCGGGGTCGGGAGCCTGTCCGTAAGCGGGGCTCGACTGCGCCTCATAGGCCGTGGCATAGGCGGCGGCAGCCTCGGAATAGTTGCCAGAATCGATTCCGATATTGCCCGTCTGCGAGCAGAAGTCGCTGATCTGCTGCAGTCCCTGCTTTACCTTATCAGCCGACTTCGGATCCAGTTCATAGGCCTTGTTGTAGGCTTCGATAGCCTTGGCGGGAGCATCGGCCACAACCCATTGCGTCTGTTTCCAGGTCACCACCTTGTTGTCCTTGATGTAGACCGTGAAGTAGGGATAAACCCAAGCTTCGTAGGGCACATCGACGAGCGTCTCGGTACCGGTTGACGAAGGATCACCGACCGTAAGTTTCAGCATCGTGGTCTCGATTCCAACGAACAGACTCTTCGTAGGATCGATGGCGGCGTCGTAGAACGCCTTACCGCGATTGATCCACGTAGCGGTCTTGGCCCCCTTCTTGGCATCGGCGATGTCCGCATCGCTCTTCTCGATCTTCGAAAGAAGCGCATCTTTGTTCACCTTTTGGGCATGAACGGCGGGAATTGCCAGAAGCAATGCCGCAAGCGCCGACATAAAAGCTTTTTTCATAGCAAAAACAAATTTAGAATTATATGAGATTCATTTTCTTACTCCTCCGCGGGCGAGACGGTAGCATTGGGTGTCCCCTCGGAGACGCCTCCCTCTTGTTCCGCCGTATCCGCAGGCTGCACATCGTCTTCATCCCCCGCAGCCGGTACCGCCATCACAGAAGCGATAGCATCGCCCTCCCGCAGGTTGATGATACGTACTCCCTGCGTCGCACGTCCCGCCAGGCGGATCTGCGACACGGCCGTACGTATGGTGAGTCCCGAACGGTTGATAATCATCAGGTCGTTCTCATCGGTAACGGCCTGGATGGAGATGAGTTTTCCGGTCTTTTCGGTGATGTTGATGGTCTTCACGCCCTTTCCGCCACGGTTCGTAATGCGGTACTCGTCCAGGTCGGTACGTTTGCCGTAGCCGTTTTCGCTCAACACCAGAACATCCTGTTTCGAGTCGGGCTCCACGCAGATCATGCCGACCACCTCGTCCGTTTCCTCGATCGAGATGCCGCGCACGCCGGCGCCCACACGCCCGATCGGGCGCACGGTCGATTCGTTGAAGCGGATGGCCTTGCCTTCGCGCGCTGCAATAAGCACCTCGGCACGGCCGCTCGTCAGTTTGGCGTCGATCAACTGGTCGCCCTCTCGGATGACAATGGCATTGACTCCGTTCTGGCGCGGTCGCGAATAGGCTTCGAGTTTCGTCTTCTTGATCGTGCCGTCCTTCGTGCACATGACGATGTAGTTGTTGTCGACATACTCCGCATCGTCCAGGCGCTTCACGTTGATATAGGCGCGCACCTTGTCGTCGGGCTCGATCTGGATCACGTTCTGGATCGCGCGTCCCTTCGACGAGCGTGCTCCCTCGGGGATGTCGTAGACCTTCAGCCAGTAGCAACGGCCCTTCTCCGTGAAGAAGAGCATCGTATTGTGCATCGAGGCCACGTAGATGTGCTCGATGAAGTCCTCGTCGCGCGTAGCGCTGCCCTTGGCCCCTACGCCGCCGCGGTGTTGCGTGCGGTATTCGGCCAGCGGCGTACGCTTGATGTATCCCATGTGCGAGATGGTGATGACCATGTCGTCGTCGGCATAGAAATCCTCCGGATTGAACTCCTCCGAGGCATAGACGATCTCCGTGCGGCGTTCGTCGCCG
>DXGO01000051.1 GCA_019113885.1 Candidatus Alistipes intestinipullorum
TCGAACTCCACGGTGATGCGGCTCTGTCCCTGTTGGCTGACGCTCGATAGCGAGCGGATGCCCGGGATGCCGTTGATGTTCTGTTCGAGGGGTTCGGTGATCTGGTTCTCGATGACGTCGGCGTTGGCCCCGGGGTAGGAGCATGAGACGGAGATGATCGGGTTGTCGACACTCGGGTATTCGCGCACGCCGAGGTAGCTGTACCCGATGAATCCGAAAAGCAGGATGATGATCGTCAGCACCGAGGCCATCACGGGCCGCCGGATGCTCAGTTCGGAGATATTCATGCGGCGGCGGGGTTTATTCGACGGTATCGAGGATCAGAGGCAGGCCTTCGCGCAGTTGGAGCGTTCCCGAGGTGACGAGCGTGTCGCCGACCGAGAGCCCTTTGAGAATCTGGAGCTCGGCGTCGGTGCGCAGTCCGGTGGTCACCTCCACGGCGTGTGCCTTTCCGTTGCGGTAGAGGTATACCTTGTCGACGCCCATCTCGGGGACGATCGCTTCGGTGGGGATTGCGATGGCGTTTGGAATGTCGTGCAGCTGGATGTGTACCGACACGAAACGTCCGGGCAAAAGTCGGGTTCGGGTGTTGGGGTAGATGGCGCGTACGCTGAACGAATGGGTCGCGAGGTCGACTTTCGACTCGGTGGCGTAGACCGAGCCCTGGAATGTCTCCTGGCGTCCGTCGACCGTGAAGGTAAGCCGTGTGCCGGGGCCTATCTGGTTGGCGTACCGTTCGGGTACCGAGAAATCGATTTTCAACGGGTCGATCTTGGCCAGCTTGGCTACCACGACGCTCGGTGAGGCGTAGGCACCCTCGCTGACGTTGCGCAGGCCGATGATGCCGTCGAACGGCGCGCGGAGCTCCGTGAGCTCGATGTTCGACTTGACGATGTTGATCTCGGCGATGAGCGTGGCCAGTTCGGTTTGTGCCTGTTCGAACGCCTCCTGGCTCACGGCGTCCTTTTCGAGCAGGGCATTCTGGCGGTAGACGCGGTCCTCGGCGAGTTTGAGTTGTGCCTCGTAGCGGGCCAGCTGTGCCTGGAGCGGCTTGTCGTTGACCTTGGCCAACAGGTCGCCCTTGCGGACGGCAGATCCCTCCTGGAAATTGATGGCGACGATCTTGCCCGAGGTTTCGAACGAGAGGTCGACCTCTTCGTCAGGGAGCAGGTTGCCGACGGTTGTGATACCGTCGGTGAGTTGTTTGGTGCGGATGACCAGTGCATTGACGTTGAGGGTGTTGGTTTTGCGTGGCGCGACGATCTCCTCGACTTCGTTCCCGGGGGTGCTTTTCCGTCCGTTGACGAAGTTATAGATGCCGAGGGCTGCGCAGAAGACCACGAGGATCAAAGCCGTGATGATCCATTTCTTCTTTTTCATGCGGCGTGTCGATGGGGTTAGTAAATTGTCACAAATTTACGATTTAATTACCTATTTTCTGCCGTTTCTGATAAGTTTTTTGCCGAAAAGGTCCAAAAAAACACCCTCCCGGGGCGCTCCGGAAGGGGTATATGTCAGCTTGTGTGTGAGATCGGGGTTGGTGGCCTGAACAGGCCCGAAGCCGGATGCGGCGCCGGGTCCGAAGGTCCTCGGGGTGTCTATCGGACGAACGAGCCTTCGTAGCGGGCGATGTTGCCGGCGGCGTCGCGCACCGAGACGCGGATCGTGTGGCGTCGTCGTTGCGGCGACGTGCGGAATTCATGGACGAGGGTCCCGCGTATCGGGTAACGTTCGCTGGGGACCCATTCTCCGTCGATGGAGACAGACCAGGCGGCAATGCCTGCGAAGTTGTCGGCGACGCGCAGGCGGATCGACGGGGCTTTCGAGAGGTCGGCGCCTTCGGTGAAGAGCGGCCGGATGGCTGGGGGCAGCGTGTCGACCACAACGGCCATGTCGCCCGTTGCGCGCGTCACGGCGTTTACGACACCGTTGGAGTAGGTGCCGCCGGCCGGTGACCATCCGCCGTTGCGTGAACGTACGGCCAACGTTGCGCCGATCTGGTATTGGCGCGGCACATGGGCCTGGATCGAGATGACGGCTGCATGCTTCAGGGGCGTGTCGGGAGACAGGAACCGGTAGGCCGGCGAGAAGAAGACCACGCCGGCGACAGCCTCCGGAACCTCCATGCGCTCGGGGCGCGCGAACAGCGATTCGTGGAGTGCCCCTGCCGGAATGCGTGCCACGGCTTCGGTGCCGTAACGCATGACCGACCTGCGGTCGGCGTAGAGCGGGACACTGAGGGAGTCTGCGAACCCTTCGGGATCGAGCGACGCGGCCGTTCCGCGGACGGTGAATTCCAACTGCGAACGATTGCCGCAGTCGTCTTCGGCTTCGATGCGGATGCGGTGGCTTTCGCCCTCGGCCGTGCGCACCAACCCGCGTTCGCGCATAACGCTGTAGAAGCAGTCCGGAGCCCCCTCGAGCTGGGCCAGGCGAATCACCTCGTTGCGCGAACGGCACTGCATCGGGTAGCAGCTCACGGCGTCGCAGCAGCGCGAGAGGTCGAACGTGAAGCCGTCCATGCGGTATTCGAAATAGGGCTTGCCGTCCATGTAAGCCGCGACGCGCCACACTCCGAAGGTGTTGCCGACGCCATTCCGGCGGTCAGTGACCTCGGCAATGAAGTAACCCCGGGGCCCCACCTCGACGGGTTCGTTGCGGGTGAGGCGGTAGCGGCCGTCGGCGTCGCGCACGACGCCGTAGCTGGCGGGTTGCCCGTGTACGGGAATCCCCTGCAGGGTGTCGACCTCGACGTAATGGATGCGCAGGATGCGCGGCGGAAGGTCGTCAGTCGGGCGTACGATCCCTTCACGCACGACGTTGCGCACGCGCTGCGTCGGGGTGTCGCGGATTTCGAAGTGGAGGTGCGGGCCGAACGACGAGCCGCTGTTGCCCGACCATCCGATCCGTTCGCCCTGCCTTACGGGCCAGCGCTCGGGGCCGAACGTGAGGTCGAGGCTGTTGCGCTGCTGGCGGCAGCGCTCTTCGCGGAGGTACTCCTCGATGTCGTCGCGGAAGCGTTGCAGGTGTCCGTAGACGGCCGTCGTGCCGTTTTTCAGGGTCAGGTAGATGGCCCTCCCGTAACCACCCGGGGCGATCGAGAGGCGCGAGACGTATCCGTCGGCCACGGCGACGAGCGGCTTGCCCTCCACGCCGTCGGTCTTGATGTCGATGCCGGCGTGGAAATGCCCCGGGCGCATCTCGCCGAAGTTGGCCGAGTAGAGGCGCGCCACATCCTCCACGGGATAGACGTAGTCGTCCGGATTGAGTTTCTGGCTGCGGACCGTGCCGCCGAGAGCCGTAAATAACAGCAATATCAGAATTCGTCGCATTCGTTGTCTTCGTTTTTCAGGATGGCCGATGCGGCGTCGAGCACCGCGTCGTAGTCGTATCCGAGCGAGAGGCCGTATCGGACCAGTTTCGCTTTCAGTTCGTAGGGCGCTGCGTGTTTCGCTGCCGCGGCCTTGCGTGTGAGCATCGCATGGAGCCGTTCGCGCATGGCGCTCCGGTCGGCCTGTGCCAATGCTGCGTCGATTCGCTCCCCGGCAATGCCCTTGCGGCGCAGGGCCGTGCGGATCTTGTATTCGCCCCAGCCGCTCAGCCGCAGCTTTTCGCGCACGAACGCCTCGGCATAGCGGCTGTCGTCGATGAACCGCTCGCGCACGAGCCGTGCCACCACCCGTTCCGCCTCGGCCTCCGTCACGCCCCAGCCCTTCATCAACCGTCGGGCATCGGATTCCGATTTTTCGGCCCGGGCACAGAGCCGCATCAGCGCGGCCAATGCCTCGTCGGGCGTTTTCGAACGCCGTTCCCGGGTCTCCGTCGGGGTTTCCGTGACTCTTTTCATCGGATCGTATCCTTATTATTGTTTTCCTTGTTCTCCTTGTTCTTCGGGCGCGGCCTTCCGGCATCGCACCATGCGGGGACGTCCGAAGAGGTCGTCGCGCACTTCGATGGCCGTGTAGCCCTCCTCGGCAAGCATCCGTGAGACCTCTCCGGCGGCCTGTTCGTAGATTTCGAAGTAGAGCCGGCCTTCGGGCACGAGCATCCGCCGTCCGGCGCGCGCAATGGCGCGGTAGAAGCGGATGCGGTCGTCGTCGGGAACGAACAGCGCCTCGGCGGGCTCGTGGTCGCGGACGTTGGGGTACATCGCCGCGCGGTCGCTCTCGGGAACGTAGGGCGGATTCGAGACGATGAGGTCGAATCCGCATCCGAAAACCGCCTCCAGCCCTCGGACCCCGTTCCTCCGTCCGTTTTGCGCGAGTGCGTCGGCCCGGCGGAGGTCGACCCGGGCCCCGAGCCGGCGGCAATTCTCCGCGGCCACTTCGAGGGCCTGTTCCGAGAGGTCGGCGGCCGAGACTTCGGCTTCGGGAAGTTCCAGCGCCAGTGACGCGGCGATGCAGCCGCTGCCCGTGCCGACATCGAGCAACCGTCGTGCCGTGCGCTCCTCGCGCACGATCCAGTCGACCAGCTCCTCGGTCTCGGGACGCGGAATCAGCACCCCCTCGCGCACGGCGAAGCGGCGTCCGTAAAAATCAGCCTCTCCCAGGATGTATTGCAGGGGTGTTCCGGCGGCAAGCCTCCGTGTGGCCTCCTCCAGCCTGCGGGCAACCTCCGCCTCCACCTCGCGGGCAGGATCGGTGAGCAGTGCCGAGAGCGTCGTTCCGCTGCATTCGGCCACCAGCCACCGCGCGAGGTTCCGGGCCTCGCGCGCGTCGTAGAGTCCTGCGAGGCGTGCGGTGATGCGGTCGATGGCTTCGCGGCGGGTCATGCCTTGAGGAAGTTCGCCAGGGCGATGGCAACGGCCGCCTCGACTACCACCGCACCCCGCAGGGCGACGCAGACGTCATGGCGCCCGCGGATCGTCAGCGGTTCGATGCGCTGCGTGTCGAGGTTGTAGGTCATCTGTTCGCGGGCAATGCTCGGCGTGGGTTTCAGCGCGGCGCGCACCACCACTTCGTTGCCGTTCGTAATGCCGCCGTTGATTCCGCCGGCGTTGTTTGTCGCGGTGGTGCCTTCGGCGTCGAGGACCGGGTCGTTGTTTTCGGAGCCGCGCAGGCGCGATCCGGCGAATCCGCTGCCGAACTCCACCCCCTTGACCGCCGGGATGGCGAAGAGCAGATGGGCAACGATGCTTTCGACCGAGTCGAAGAAGGGCTCGCCCAGCCCGCGCGGAACGCCCGTGACACGGCATTCGACGACGCCCCCCACCGAATCGAGGTCGGCCGCCGCCGCACGCAGTACCTCGTCGAAACGTTGCGGGTCGCAGCATCCGCCGATCTCGGTCAGCCGTGTGGCGAAGCGCACCCCTTCGGGCAGCATCTTCTTGGCCACGACCCCTGCGGCAACCAGCGCCACGGTTAACCGTGCCGAGAAGTGTCCGCCGCCGCGCGGGTCGTTGAAGCCTCCGTATTTGTAGTGGGCCACCGTATCGGCGTGCGACGGGCGGAAGTGGCGCACGACGTTGGCGTAATCCTGCGAACGGGTGTTGGTATTGGCGAAAAGGAGCGTCAGCGGCGCTCCCGTGGTGTATCCTTTATATATGCCCGATGCGATTTGTGGCGTGTCGGGTTCCCGGCGCGGCGTGGTGCCGGGGGCGTTTCCGCCCCGGCGGCGTGCGAGGTCCTCGGCAAAGTCGGCTTCCGTGAGCGGAATCCCCGCCCGGACGCCGTCGATCGTCACGCCGACCATCGGGCCGTGCGACTCGCCCCAAAGCGACAGCCGGAAATTATGTCCGAATTGATTCATGGCTCTCTCAGTTTTATCCCCGAGGTTTATTCCCGGATGCGGGCCAGGTCCTCGAAAAAGTCCGGGTAGCTCTTCGCCACGCTCTCCGTGCCCTCGATCTCGACGGGGGCGTCGGCCCGGAGCGCCGCAACGGCCAGCGACATCGCCATACGGTGGTCTCCGTGGCTGCCGACCCGGGCGGCGCATACCTGCCCGCCGCGAATCTTCATCAGGTCCTCTTCCGAGGTATCGACTTCGATGCCCAGGCGGCCGTACTCCTCGCGGATGGCCTCCGCACGGTTGCACTCCTTGTATTCGAGGCGCGACGTGCCGCGGATCGTACTCACGCCGTCGGCTGCGGCGGCCAGAGCGGCGAGTGCCGGAAAGAGGTCGGGGCAGTTCGTGGCGTCGAACTCGAAGGCGCGCAGCGGCTTGTGCGCGGCGGTCACCGAGTCGCTTTCGTTGATGACGGCGGCCCCGGCCCGCACGAGCGCCGTGCAGATGGCCGTGTCAGCCTGCTTCGAGAGCATCGAAATATTGCGCACGGTCACCTCGCCCGCCGTGGCGCCCGCCACGAGCAGCATGGCTGCGGCGCTCCAGTCCCCCTCGATGCTGAAGTAGGTCGAGCGGTAGCGCTGCCGGCCGGGAATGTAGAATTCGCTGTAGTCGCGTTGGCTGATCTCCACGCCGAACCGTGCGGCGGTGTCGAGCGTCATGTCGAGGTAGGGGGTCGAGACGGCGTCGCGGACGTGGAGCGTCGTGTCGCGTTCGGCCAGCGGGAGGGCCAGCAGCAACCCGGTGATGAACTGCGAGGAGACCGATCCGTCGACCTCCACCTCTCCGCCGTGCATCGGCCCGCAGACCTCTATCGGGAGGAACCCTTCGTTGGCGCTCACCCGGACGCCGAGTTGCCGCAGGGGGTCGATCATCATCTCCATGGGGCGTCGCAGAATCGAGCCGCGGCCTTCGATGGTGATGGGGGTGCGGCATAGGGCCGCAATGGGGGTGAACAGCCGGGTCGAGAGTCCCGATTCGCCCACGTCGAGGCGTGAGCCGCGGGGTGCGAGCCCTCCGGCGATCGACAGCGACGTGGCGTCGACCTGCTCCACGCGGGCACCGAGCGTCTCGATGCAGCGCATGGCCGAGCGGGTGTCGTCGCAGAATTCGAGGTTGCGCAGTACGGTCGCTCCCTCGCAGAGCAACGCGGCGGCCAGGGCGCGTTGTGCGTAGCTTTTCGAGCAGGGCGGCGTCAACGAGCCTCGGACGCGGCCCGGGGAAATCGTTTTATTCATCGCTCTCCTTTTTCTCCTCTTTTCTTTCGTTCCTGATCTCCTGTCCCACGCGGTTTTTCATCTCCTGGGTCAGCTGGTGGCTCTTCTTGAGCTCGAAGTGCTGCCCGAGGTAGACCTTGCGCACCATGGGGTCGGCAGCCAGCTCCTCGGCCGTGCCGGTCTTGAGGATTTTCCCTTCGTAGAGCAGGTAGGTACGGTCGGTGATGGCCAGCGTCTCGTCGACATTATGGTCGGTGATAATCACGCCGATATTCTTGTGCTTGAGCGTTGCGACAATCGACTGGATGTCCTCCACGGCGATCGGGTCGACGCCGGCGAAGGGCTCGTCGAGCAGGATGAACGCCGGGTTGATGGCTACGGCGCGGGCGATCTCCGTGCGGCGTCGCTCACCTCCCGAGAGCTGGATACCGAGGCTCTTGCGCACCTTCTGGAGCCGGAACTCCTCGATCAGCGCCTCGACCCGCTCGTTCTGGTACTCTTTCGTGTGGTCGGTCATTTCAAGCACCGCGCGGATGTTGTCCTCGACCGACAGACGGCGGAAGACCGACGCCTCCTGGGCCAGGTAACCCACGCCCAGCTGCGCCCGGCGATAGACGGGCAATCCCGTAAGTTCGGTGACCTGTTGGTCGTCCCCCTCGAGGAAGATGCGGCCTTCGTTGGGTTTGATCAGCCCGACGATCATATAGAAAGTAGTGGTCTTTCCGGCGCCGTTGGGGCCCAGCAGGCCCACGATTTCGCCCTGGTTGACGTCGATCGAGACATTGTTGACGACGGTTCGGGACTTATATTTCTTTACGAGTTCGCTGGTGTAAAGACGCATTGCGTTGAGGAATAAAATTTTTACAAAGTTATGCTTTTTTTCCGAAAAAATTTTTATCTTTACATTGAATTTTCGGTTTTCAGTAAATTACGATTGACAGCTCATTCTTCAGACGACCAAAATGGAACAGTTCGATTCGGCCCTCTTGCACGCCAAACTGAAGGAATACTTCGGTTTTTCGTCGTTCAAGGGGAATCAGGAGGCGGTAATCCGCAATGTGCTTGAGGGGAAGGACACCTTCGTGCTGATGCCTACGGGAGGAGGCAAGTCATTGTGCTACCAGTTGCCGGCACTGTTGATGGATGGGGTGGCGATCGTCATTTCGCCGCTGATCGCCCTGATGAAGAACCAGGTCGATTCGATGCGCACCTTCTCGGCCGAATCGGGTATCGCGCATTTCCTCAATTCGTCGCTCAACAAGACCGCCGTGACGCAGGTCCGCGAGGATGTGCTCGCCGGGCGTACCAAGCTGCTCTATTTCGCCCCCGAGTCGCTCACCAAGGAGGATAACGTCTCCTTCCTGCGCAAGATCAAGATTTCGTTCTACGCCATCGACGAGGCACACTGTATTTCGGAGTGGGGCCACGACTTCCGCCCGGAGTATCGCCGCATCCGCCCGATTATCAACGAAATAGGCACCGCGCCGCTGATCGCCCTCACGGCGACGGCCACGCCCAAGGTGCAGATGGACATCCAGAAAAACCTCGGCATGGCGGACGCCGCGGTCTTCAAGTCGTCGTTCAACCGCCCGAACCTCTATTACGAAATCCGGCCCAAACACGACGTCGACCGCGACATCATCCGCTTCATCAAGCAGAACGAGGGCAAGAGCGGCATCATCTATTGCCTGAGCCGCAAGAAGGTCGAGGAGCTGGCCGAGCTGCTCGTGGCCAACGGCATCCGGGCCCATGCCTACCATGCCGGCATGGATGCCGCGACGCGGGCCGTCAACCAGGACGATTTTCTCATGGAACGGGTCGAGGTGATCGTCGCCACGATCGCCTTCGGCATGGGCATCGACAAACCCGATGTGCGCTATGTGATCCACTACGACATTCCGAAGTCGCTCGAAGGTTACTATCAGGAGACCGGGCGTGCGGGGCGCGACGGCGGCGAGGGATATTGCCTGACCTTTTACAGCTACAAGGATATTCAGAAACTCGAGAAGTTCATGCAGGGCAAACCGATCGCCGAGCAGGAGATCGGCAAGCTGCTGTTGCAGGAGACGGTCTCCTATGCCGAGAGCTCGATGTGCCGCCGCAAGACGCTGCTGCACTATTTCGGCGAGGAGTACACGGAGGAGAGCTGCGGCAACTGCGACAACTGCCGCCATCCCAAACCGAAGGTCGATGCCAAGGCGGCGTTGAAGATGGCGCTCGAGGCCCTGCGCGACATCGGCGACAAGTTCAAGTCCGACTATCTGGTCAACGTGCTGCTGGGTAAAAACACGGCGCTTATCAAGAGTTACGGGCACAACAAGTCGAAGTGGTTCGGCGCGGGCGTCGACCACGATGCCCGCTTCTGGGGGGCCGTGTTGCGACAGGCGTTGATCCTGGGGCTCGTCGACAAGAATATCGAGAACTACGGGCTTATTTCGATCAATAAGAAGGGGGAGAATTTCATCGCCATGCCGTTCCCCGTTACCGTGACGCTCGATCACGACTACGATGAGGAGGAGAAGGAGGCCGAGGCGGTGGCTCCGATGGGCCGGGGCGGTGCGGCCGACGAGGAGTTGTTCGCCATGCTCAAGGACCTGCGCAAGAAGGTTGCCAAGCAGCACGGATTGCCGCCGTTCGTCGTCTTCCAGGACCCGTCGCTCGAGGACATGGCCGTGCAGTATCCCATCACGCTCGAGGAGATGCAGAATATCACGGGCGTGGGGGCCGGCAAGGCGCGGAAATTCGGCGAGGAGTTCGTCAAGCTCATCAAGGCCTATGTCGAGGAGAAGGAGATCATCCGCCCGCAGGACATGGTCGTCAAGGGTGTGGCGAGCAAGTCGGGCAACAAGATATTTATCATCCAGTCGATCGACCGCAAGATGGATTTCGAGGACATCGCCCGTGCCAAGAACCTCGATTTCGACGAACTGCTCACCGAGATCGAAGCCATTGTCAATGCCGGAACGCGCCTCGACATCTCCTACTACCTCAAGGAGTTCATGGACGAGGACAAGATCGAGGACATCTACCTCTATTTCAAGGAGGATGCCCAGAGCGACTCGCTGGACGAGGCCATCGAGGAGCTGGGCGCCGACTATACCGAGGAGGAGATCCGTCTGGTGCGTATCAAGTTCATCTGCGAGCAGGGGAACTGATTCCCCTGCCGCTTCCGGGCGATGGGAACGGCCCTTGCGGAGTGTCCGGGTGCCTGGGCGGGCTGCCGGAATGCGTGAGGAGATGATGATGTATTGAAAACAACCTAAAAACGATAGCCTATGAAGAACATCAACAAAAAGACTTTTACTCTTGCCGTGGTATTTCTGGTGCTGTCGCTCGTGTGGCTCGGGACCAATATCTATTGGCGTGTGACGCATTCCAACTGTGTGAGTGTGATAGACTTTGTCATCGGGTTCCTGTTCGTGCTGGCTGGGGCCGGGATGGTGTACAATGAGTTCAACAAGAAAAAACGTCGGCATATCGACGAAGTGAACAAACATAAAATTCCTTAAGATCAATGCGTACGATTGACCGTGTGCAGGCTGTGTTGGCCGCAATATGTTTTGTCGCAGCGCTCGTAACGGCGTGGATGGTGACGATGGATGACGAGTTCGACCTGTGGTATCTCCCTTTGCTGCTGGCCATAGCCTCCGGTTTGCTGACCCTCGGAGCTTTGCAACACCGCAAGCGGAAGCACAAGGCCAATTGACGCGTGCGAGAGCGAATGCTTATGAGATTCAATGTGATGCAAATCGTCCGGCTGGTCGGCATGGTGCTGGCCATAGCCGGGATCATCTACGCCCTGGAGTTCATGGAGGGCGGCATTGCCGTGTGGTTCTGGGTGGCGTTGCTGGGTGTCGGATTCGTGGGGTTGCTCTATACGTTCCGTCTCACGCAGCGGCGCCTGGCCGCCGAGGAGCGTGCGCGGGAACGCGCCGAGAAACGCTCCGGGAAGCGCAGCCGCCGCAAAAACCGCCGTTAAGTCCGCCGGGGCCGCCGTTTTTGAACCCGTACGGCACGCCGAACCTGCCGGGCCTGCCTGTCGCCGGGAATTTTCGCGGGTTGAGTTGTAACCTTTTCGGAGGTTGTGCGTCTAACGTGTGTCATACGATAGCATAACTTAACCTTATGAAAAAAGCACAAATCCTTCGGGAAAACTCCGATTCGCGCCGGGGCCATGCGGCGGTTGCGTTCGTTGTGGGCGTTGCGGCCCTCCTTGTTGCGCTGGCAGCCCCCTCCTGCGATCGTACCGGGGTGCACACCGTGAAAATTTCGGGCAGCGGTCTGGACTTCTATCCCGACAGCGCGCGGATGCTCGTCTTCCCCTACGATGCCGATTTCCGTTTCGATGCTCCTGTGGCGAGCGCCGTGATTGTCGACGGAGCCTTTAGCCTCTCTTTTCCGGATTCGGTGACCCGGGTCTACGAATTGGTTGCCGAGGAGGATATCCAGCGTAGGTCGTTCATGACCTATACGTTCTTTTCGGACGACGAACCCCTGCATTTCACCTTCAGCCGAAAATACGGCGTACAGCGTGCCGAGGTTGCTGGAAGCCTCGATAACGAAGAACTCTATCTCTACCGAAACCGGTGGCAAACCCTTTGTGAACCTGCCGACAGTCTGGAGTTCGAAGTCGACCGGTGGCGAATCTCAAAATACGGTACGGACGGATATCCCGAGAGAGGCAGCGTTGATGCCGCCCGCCTGCGAGCGGAGTATGAAGTGATTTCTCAGATGTTGGACAGCCTGGAGGAGGCATCGAACTACGAGGAGTGGCTATACGACCGGATTACCCATCATAAAACGCTTGCCGGTTTGTTCCGTGTCGCACAAGCGTTGGATCGGGAACTCATGTTGGTAGATCGGAATCCCGGGCGACAGATCGATACAGTGTGGTTAGGCCTCTACGCCGACTACCGGACCCTTTACCCTGATAGCTGGCTGGTGCACCGTACCGACGGACTCCTTGCCACAGCCGAGCGACTTCGCCCGGGCCAGCCTTTTCCCGATTTCAGCGCTCCTTCCATGGACGGGAATCGTTACCGCCTTTCGGAGCTTGTCGAGGGTCAGATCGCCGTGCTGGACTGCTGGGCGTCGTGATGCCTGCCGTGCCGGGGGCACTCCATCGAACTGATCCCGCTCTACGAAAAGTATCGCGACCGTGGATTTACGGTCGTCGGGGTGGCGCGCGAGTACGACGGCCTGGACGATATGCGGCTGGCCATCGAAAAGGACGGCTATCCGTGGGTGCAGCTCTACGACCTGGACAACGCCGAGGGTGTATGGGATCTCTACGGGCTCTCCACGGCTGGCGGAGGCATCTTCCTGATCGACCGTGAGGGGCGCATCGTCGAGAAGGTCGCCGACATCGAGTCGGTGCGGAACTACCTCGAGGAGCACCTGGGCCGGTAGGGGCGATGTATGCCCTGCGGCACGGGGTGTGACGTCCGTTCTGTCGGCGTGCCGTGATCGTGCGTTAAAATCTTTCCCGGCGATGCGTGGCGTCGCCGGGTTTTTTGTATCTTTGCCGCCGTATGACCGAAGTCCGAGCCAAAAAAGCCCTGGGTCAGCACTTTCTGACCGACCTGAACATCGCGCGCAAGATCGCTGACGCCCTCGCGGGAGGGACGCCCGAGGCTCCTGCGGAGGTGCTCGAGGTGGGGTGCGGCATGGGGGTGCTGACGCAGTTCCTGCTGCAGCGCCGCGACATCACGACCTGGGGCGTGGAGATCGACACGGAGAGTGTCGACTACCTCCATGCGCACTATCCCGACTTCGCGCCGCGCCTGCTGGCGTCCGATTTTCTGAAAATGGACCTCCGGGCGCACTTCCCCGACGGGGTGCGGATCATCGGCAACTTCCCCTACAACATCTCGTCGCAGATCTTCTTCAAGGTGCTGGAAAACCGCGACCTCGTTCCCGAATGCGTGGGGATGATCCAGCGGGAGGTGGCCGTGCGGCTGGCCGAGGGGCCCGGGTCGAAGGAGTACGGCATTCTTTCGGTGCTGCTGCAGGCGTGGTACGACATCGAGTACCTCTTTACGGTGGGGGAGAAGGTCTTCAACCCGCCCCCGAAGGTGAAGAGTGCCGTCGTGCGCCTGCGCCGCAACGGCGTGGAGCGGCTCGACTGTGACGAGGCGTTGTTCATCCGCGTGGTGAAGGCCTCGTTCGGGCAGCGGCGCAAGATGTTGCGAAACGCCCTGAAGGCCGCGTTCGGCGATTTCGGCGGTGCGGAGCATCCCTTCTTCTCGCGCCGGGCCGAGACGCTGTCGGTCGGGGAGTTCGTCGAGTTGACCAACTGGGTCGGCGGGCACCGATAAATTGGCTGTTTTGGAAATGGAGAAGGCCGGAGCGACAACATCGCTCCGGCCTTCCCCGTTTTTTGCGATGAACCTATGCCATCGGGTTCCCGGTCCCGACGGCAACCGTCACGAGGTCTTCGCGTGTGAGGTATTTCCTGGCCAGGGCCTGCACGTCGGCCGGCGTCATGCTCCGGATGCGTCGGATGTTCTCGCCGATGACCGAGTTATCGGCGCCGCAGAGGATGTTCTCGATCGTTACGTCGGCGATGCCGAACGGCCCGTCGAGCACGCGCATCATTTCGCCCGACATCATGTTTTTGACCAGTTCCAGTTCCTCTTCGGGCATCGGCTCCTCGCGCAGGCGTTCGATTTCGCGGTAAATCTCCCGCAGCGCCTCCCGGGCGACGTCGGTGCCGACCTGTGTGGCTACGGCGAAGTAGCCCGCGCGTTCGAAGTTGACCATGGCAGCCACTACGCCGTAGGTGTATCCGTTGCGTTCGCGGAGGTTCTGCATCAGCCGCGAGCCGAAGTAGCCGCCGAGGGCCGTGGCCACGACCTGCATGCCGACGAAATCGGGGTGCTGCCGCGGGAAGAGCAGCCGCCCGAGGCGCAGCGAGGTCTGCACGGCTCCAGGGTGCTCGACGAATACTTCGTGTTCCGAAACCGGGGGCGGGAAGGGAACAGCATCGGGGACCCCGCCGCGGGGCAGCTGTTCGGCCAGGGCGGCGATGACGGCCTTCTCCCCGGGGCCGATGCGCCCGCTGCAGACGACGAAGCAGTTCTCGGCGGTATAATGGCGGCGGTGGAATGCCACGACGTCGTCGCGCGTGAGGCGGTCGTACTCCGCGGCGTCGGACGAGATGCCGTAGGGGTGCGTCGGGCCGAACAACACCCGGGCAAAGGCTTCGCGGGCCCGGACATCGACCTTCGTACGTTCGATGGCGAGGCGCTGGCGGCGCTTGGCGGCATAGATGCGCAACTCCTCGTCGGGAAAGGCCGGGCGGAGGAGAATCTCTTCGGCCACGGCGAGCGTCTCGGCAAAGAATTTTGAGAGGGTGGCGAAGTTGATGTAGGCGTAGTCGCGGTCGATGTTCACGTCGTACCACGAGCCGTAGTAGTCGAGGCGTTCAGCGATCTGTTGCGCTGTCATGCGGGTGCTCCCTTCGGCGAGGAGGTTCGTGGCGGCCGAGGCCGAGAAGGGCACGCGCTGGCATGCCGATCCGGCCCGGAAGACGAACGAGACGCGCAGCACCTCGAAGTCGTCCGAGGGGAGGGTATAGAGCTCGATGCCGTTGGCGAGGGTCGTGCGTTCGGCCTCCTGCAGCTCGATCTGCGAGGGGGTGATGCAGGCTTGGGGTATCATGCTTGGCGGGCTTTGTAAAGGAGTGTGGAACTGTTCTCCGCGCGGAGCGTGCGGTGGCAGAAATCGGCGATCCGTTCGCGCGTCACGGCGCGGTAGCAGCCGACTTCGCGGTTGATGAGCGACAGGTCGCCGAGCATCTCGTAGAACCCGAGATTCATCGCCTTGTTCATGACGTTCAGCTCCCCGAAGAGCGTATTGGCCTCGAACTTGTTCTTCACCTTTTCGAGTTCATAATCGGTCACCTCACCGCGCTGCAGCGCCTCGATCTCCTTCCGGAAGGCTGTCTCGACCTGTTCCGGGGCGATGCCCGGCAGGAGCTGTCCGGTGAAGACGAACAGCCCCGGGTCGACGTCGCCCGTGATGTAGGCGTTGACGCTCGAAAGCAGCTCCTGCTCCTTGACCAGGTGGGTGTAGAGCCTTCCCGAGTCGCCCCCGGCCAGCAGGTCGGAGATCAGGTCGGCGGTGTAGAAATCCGCGTCGGTGCGCGCCCCCATGTGGTAGGCGACGGTGACGGTCGTGGCGGGGACGTCGCGTTCGACCTCCTTGCGGCGCGCCTTGCGTTGCCGGGGCTCGGACGGAATCGGCATCGGCGTGGTGCAACGGTCGGTGAGGGGCGCGAACCACTTCTCGGCCAGGTCGAACATCCGCTCCTCGTCCAGGTCGGCCGAGATCGAGAGAATGGCGTTCGACGGGCGATAGTGGGTGCGGTAGAAGGCCTCGACGTCGGCGAGTGTCGCCCGGGCGATGTGTTCGGGCGAGCGTCCGATGGCAGCCCAGCGGTAGGGGTGCACGCGGTAGGCGAGACGGCGCAGCAACATCGTCTGGTCCCCGTAGGGCTGGTTGAGGTAGCGCTGGCGGAACTCCTCGATCACCACGCGCTTTTCGGTTTCGAGCTTCTCGGCCGTAATGTCGAGCCCCTCCATGCGGTCGCTCTCGAGCCAGAGGGCCGTCTCGAGGTTGTCCTTCGGGAGGGTGATGTAGAAGTCCGTGTAGTCGTTGTTCGTGAAGGCGTTGTTGTCGCCCGAGGCCATCTGCACCGGGAGGTCGAAGTTCGGGACGTCGTGCGTGCCGCGGAACATGAGGTGCTCGAACAGGTGGGCGAACCCCGTGCGCGCAGGCTCCTCGTTGCGGGCCCCGACGCGGTAGAGGATGTTCACGGCGGCGAGTTTCGAGGCCCGGTCGCGGTTGACGGCGACGGTCAGCCCGTTCGGCAGCGTTTTCTTTCGGTAGGGAATCATGTGGCAAAGGTAATAAAAAATGCCGCGTTACGGAATATTCCCGGTCCGTGCCGTTCGCTCCCGATTGGCGTGGCGGACGGTGTGGAAACGGTGCCGTCCAGCGGGTGAAAATGGTGCCTCGGATGGGTAAATGACTGGCGGTTAGCCGATTCGGCAACGCAGTGATAATCCGCATGTTCGCTGTTATTTGTCTAACAGCTCGACTGTTATTTTTCTAACATTCGCAAACGACAAAAAAACCTGTTTTTTGAACGGAAATGGGCTCCGAATTTGCGCCGAAATGTGTATATTTGCATCGCCCGATTTTCGGGAACGGACAATGCATTTGAAAATTACACACAAAATAATCTAAATTTCAACGAAAATGGCAGAAAAGAAATTCATCACCTGTGATGGTAACTACGCTGCGGCCCATGTGGCATACATGTTCTCGGAGGTTGCAGCCATCTATCCCATCACGCCGTC
>DXGO01000052.1 GCA_019113885.1 Candidatus Alistipes intestinipullorum
CTGGATGAAAGAGTTCTCGTTCCTCGACTTCATCCGTGACATCGGCAAGTGCATCACGGTCAACTACATGATGGCCAAGGATTCGGTCAAGAAACGTTTCAACGGCGAGGGCGACGGCATGTCGTTCACCGAGTTCACCTACCAGCTCGTACAGGGTTACGACTTCCTGCACCTCTACGAGACGATGAACTGCAAAATCCAGTTGGGAGGCGCCGACCAGTGGGGCAACATCACCACCGGCACGGAGTTGATCCGCCGCAAACTGGGCCCCGAGGCCGAGGCCTTCGCCATCACCTGTCCGCTGATCACCAAGGCCGACGGCACGAAGTTCGGCAAGACCGAGAGCGGCAACGTGTGGCTCGACCCGCGCTATACCTCGCCCTACAGGTTCTACCAGTTCTGGCTCAACGTCAGCGACGAGGATGCCAAGCGCTATATCAAGATCTTCACGCTGCTCGACCGCGAGACCATCGAGGGGCTGATCGCCGAGCATGAGGCCGCTCCGCACCTGCGCGTACTGCAGAAACGCCTTGCGGAGGAGATCACCGTGATGATCCACTCGCGCGAGGAGTATGAAAAGGCCCTCGAGGCGTCGCAAATCCTCTTCGGAGGGGCTACTTCCGAAGCCTTGCGGCGGCTCGACGAACAGACGCTGCTACAGGTTTTCGAAGGCGTGCCGCAGTTCCGCATGGCCCGCACGGAGCTCGAGGCCGGGGTGCCGTTCGTAGAGCTCTGCGCCACGGCGACCGCCATCTTCCCCTCGAAGGGCGAATGCCGCAAGATGGTACAGGGAGGCGGCGTCGCGCTCAACAAGGAGAAGGTCGCCGACCCCATGCGCACGGTAAGCGCCGCCGACCTGATTGCCGGGAAATACCTGCTCGTACAGCGCGGCAAGAAGAATTACTACCTCGTAATCGCCGAATAGTGCCATGGAGTACCGTATTCTCCTCCAACGCATGGAGTTCCGGGCTTTCCACGGCTGCTATGAGCTCGAACGGAAGGTCGGCAACCGCTTCACGGTCGACGTGGAGATCACGACCGAACTGGGAGAGGTGGCGGCCGAAGACTGCGTGGAAAAAGCGGTCAATTACCTTACCGTCTACGAGGTCGTCCGCGACCAGATGCGCATCACGCAGCGCACGATCGAACGGGTCGCCATGAACATCATCGACGCAATCCATGCCGGATTTCCACAAGTCCGGCACGTGAAATGTACGGTTTCCAAGCTGGCCCCGCCGCTGGGCGGGAAGCTGGAACGGGTCAGCGTCGTTCTGGAGAAATAGACCGGGAGCCGGAGCGGTGAGGACGGTTCACGCCGCCCGGCCCCCTTAAAACGAGTTCGAATATGCATCATTCACAAAACCGTGCCACCCTGGGCGGCAAGTTGAGCGCCGTGCTCGTTGCCGCAGGCAGTTCGGTGGGGCTGGGCAACATCTGGCGATTCCCCTATGTCGCAGGCGACAACGGCGGCGGCGCCTTTCTGATTATCTACATCCTCTGCGTGCTGCTGCTGGGGCTGCCGGTCATGGTGGCGGAGTTCACCATCGGACGCGCCTCGAAGCGTAACGCCGTAGGCGCCTACCGCGCCCTCAACCCCCGATGGAGCTTCCTCGGATACAACGGCGTGCTGGCGGCTTTCCTGATTCTGGGCTTCTACTTCGTGGTCTCGGGCTGGACGGCCGAATACATGGTGCACTCCGTGACGGGAAGCCTGGCGAAGTTCTCCACCCCGGAGGAGTACAGCAGCATCTTCGAAAACTTCATCAGCAGCCCCTGGCGGCCGGTGCTCTACACTGCGCTGTTCGTGCTGGCAACCCACTTCGTCATCGCGCTGGGCGTCCAGAAGGGTATCGAACGCTCGGCGAAGCTGCTCATGCCCCTGCTCTTCGTGATCCTCATCACGCTGGCGATCCATGCCATGACGATGCCCGGCAGCGTCGAGGGGCTCCGCTTCTTCTTCAAGCCGGACTTCTCGAAGGTCACCGCCTCGACCTTCCTCGTGGCGCTGGGACAGGCATTTTTCTCGCTCTCGATCGGCCTCGGCACGATGGTGACCTATGCCTCGTATTTCAAGCCCGACACCAACCTGCGCCACACGGCCCTCAACGTCACGATCCTCGACACGATGGTGGCCATCCTGGCCGGCATGGTGATCTTCCCGGCGGTCTTCAGCGCCGGCATCGAACCGACGTCGGGGCCCTCGCTGGTCTTCATCACCCTGCCGGGAATTTTCAACACCATGCCGCTGAGCATGGTCTGGTCGGCGGTCTTCTTCCTGCTGCTGGTCATCGCGGCACTCACCTCGACCATCTCGCTGCACGAGGTCATCACGGCCTATTTGCACGAGGAGTGGCACATGAGCCGCCGGGCTGCGGCCTGGACAACGACGGCCGCCACCATGGCGTTGGGGACCGTCGCCTCGCTCTCGCTCGGGATATTGGGAGGCTGGAGGATCTGCGGGCTGAACATCTTCGACTCGCTCGACTACATCACGGCAAACATCCTGTTGCCGCTGGGCGGTTTCTTCACCTGTATTTTCGTGGGATGGCGGCTCGACCAACAGATTCTGAAGGCGCAGATCACCAACGACGGGGCGTTGAAATTCCGCATTTACAGGGTATACATCTTCCTGCTGCGCTACGTATGTCCGATCATCCTGCTGATGATCTTCCTCGACAATCTGGGGGTATTCTAATCTAAAAAGAGGCAGCGGGATCGAACTCCGGCAACGAAACGAATACCCTCCGGCAAACAGGCTGTCAGCAGGCAAACGCCTGCCCGTCAGACAAAAAGGCGACCCGGCCAAAGCATGGCCGGGTCGCCTTTTATTTGTCATTGCAGGAAATCCTGGATCAGTTGATGTTACGCCGGTCGGGCTCCTTGTCGGGCGAGGCGGCCTCCATGTCGATCTGCAACTTGACCATGTTGATGGCCGCAGCCGCAGCCTCGTCGCCCTTGTTCCCCAAACGTCCGCCGCAGCGATCGAGCGCCTGTTGCATGTCGTTGACCGTCAGCACGCCGAACGAAATCGGCATGTTCCACTGAATCTGCAACTGCGTAATGCCCTGCGTCACACCCTGGCAGATGAAATCGAAATGGCGTGTATCGCCCTGAATCACACATCCCAGCGCAATCACGGCATCGACATCGGTGTACTCGGCGAAGAACTGCGCCCCGAGAGCCAGTTCGAAGGTCCCGGGAACGTATTTGATCTGGATGTTCATGTCGGGGCATCCGGCGGCACGAAGCGTCCGCACAGCCCCTTCGAGCAACGCCTCCGTGACTTCGCGGTTCCACTCGGCCACGACGATACCGAAACGCATCTCCTCGGCAGAGGGCAGCGGTACGTCGAAATGGGAAAGGTTATGGTTTCTGGTCGCCATCCGTTGCTGCGCTTGAGGGGTTACTCGATGGTACCGAGCAGCTTCTCGGCTTCACGCGCCTCCATCGAGGCGGGATACGACGTGAGAATCTCCTCGTAGTAGGCAGCGGCCTTGTCGTCGTTGCCCCGGGCCTGCTCGGCCAGACCGGCCTTACGCAGATACATCGGAGCGGTCATGTTGTTGTCGGCAGCCTTCACGGCCTTGTCGTAGAACTTCACGGCTGCGGCATAGTCCTGGCGCTCGACGGCCACGTCGCCCTGCAGCCCGTAGTTCTGGGCATTGACGATCGCGCCGGGAATGCCCTTCAGGGGCGAGAACTTCGCAAGGTACTTGGCGGCATTCTCCAAATCGCCCGTACGCAGGTAGCAGATGCCGGCATAGTGCTTGGCCAGATTGCCCGAGGGGGTCGAGCCGTACTTCTCGATCACGTCGAGGAATCCGGCGCCGTTGGCATCACCGAGCAATGCCAGCTCGAAGTCGGGATTCTCCGCGTCGAAACGGTTCTGAGCCTCGGAGATCATCTCCGCAGCCTTCTCGACGCGCGGGTGCACGATCAGCACGCGATACCCGTAGACCAGCGCCGCGAGGACGAGCAGCACCAGGAAAACATAGGTCATTTTCCGGCCGTTCTTCTCGAAAAAGAACTCCGTTTTGTTCATTGCTTCGCCGAGAGTCTCCTGTCCGGCGACGTTCTGTTTTGCCATATTGCTTATGTTGTTTTAGTTTATAATTCCGTCAGATAGCTTGCAAAGATACAAAACTATTCACAATGTACAACGCCGTGTCGGGAATTTTTGTATTTTTGTCCTATGTTTCTGAGGAAAATCGCGCTGCTGAATTTTAAAAACATCGCCCAGGAGGAGCTCTGCCTTTGCCCGGGCGTCAACTGCTTCGTGGGGGACAACGGCGCCGGCAAGACCAACGTGCTGGATGCCGTCTACTACCTGTCGATGTGCAAGTCGTCATTGCAGATGACCGACGGGCAGAGCATCCGCCACGGTGCGGATTTCTTCCTACTCGAAGGACAGTATGCGACCGACGACCGACGCCACGAAAAGGTCGTCTGCTCCTTCTCGCGCAAGGGCGGCAAGGTGCTCAAACGCAACGACAAGGAGTACGAACGCCTGGCCGACCACGTGGGGCTCCTGCCCGCCGTGATCGTCTCCCCGGCCGACAGCGCCCTGATCTCCGACGCCGCCGACGAGCGGCGCCGTTACCTCAATGCCTTCATTTCGCAGCTCGACCGCCCCTACCTCGCGTCGGTCATGCGCTACAACGCCGTACTCTCCGAGCGCAACCGGCTGCTGAAGATGCACCCCGACGAGACGATGCTCTCGATCTACGACCGCCAGCTGTGCGAACACGGACGCACGATACACGCCCGCCGGCAGGAGTTCGTCGAACGCCTGCGGCCCATCGTATCGGAGTACTACCGCCGGCTCTCCGAAGACCGCGAGGAGGTCGAGCTGTCGTACCGCTCGGAGCTGAACGACCGGCCGTTCGAGGAGGTGCTCCTCGCCGCACGCCAGAAGGACCTCGCCAACGAATTCACCACGGCCGGCATCCACCGCGACGACCTCACGCTGCGTATCGGCGGCTACCCGCTGCGCAAATACGGCTCGCAGGGGCAGCAGAAATCCTTCCTGATCGCCCTCAAGCTGGCGCAGTATGCGGTCCTGGCGCAGGAGAAGCACGAACGCCCGCTGCTGCTGCTCGACGACCTGTTCGACAAGCTCGATGCCGGGCGTGTCGAACAGTTGATCCGCCTGGTTTCGACCGACGATTTCGGGCAAATTCTGATCACCGACTGCAACCCCACCCGACTTCAGACAATCCTCGACCGCGCCGGAAGCGACTACCACCTCTTCCGGGTCTGCAACGGGGCCATCGAACAGATCCGCGCCGCCGCGACCGACGAACCGGCACCCGAACCGGTTCCCGAACTGACCCCCGAACTGACCCCCGAACCATGAGACGCACCAAGACCCTGCTGATGGGCGACCTGCTGGACGAGTTTTTCAAACGCCCCTATGTCGCCGCCAAAGTCGCCGAAGGGAAACTCCCCGACACATGGCGCGAGATCGTCGGAGAGCGAGCCGCTGCCGAGACAACCGAATTGCGCCTCGACAAACACATCCTGTATGTCCGGCTCCGTTCGAGCGTCCTGCGGTCGGAACTCTTCTACCAACGGGAAGCCCTGCGGGAGGAGATCAACCGCCGCTCGGGCATCCGGATCGTCAACGCCGTCATCATCCGCTGAGCGGACGCACAGCCCCGCCAACAAAAGAGAGGTGCAGGACCATCCTACACCTCTTCCTTTTTTTTGCCCGACGGGACAGATCCCGCCGGATACTACACCGCAGCCCCTTTACTGGATGATTGCGGCGCGGTTGGCGTCCTGAACATCCTTGAACGGATCGGGCGAGTTGCCCTTGCCCTCGTAGGTCAGCTGGTTGGCGTTGACGCCCTGCGAGATAAGGAAGTCGTAGACTCGTTTCGCACGGTTCTCGGCCACGCGTTTGTTACCGCTCTTCGAACCGGTCTGCTGGTCGGCATGTCCGACGATCGTGTAGACGGTATCCGACGGACCGTTCTTGATCTTGTCGGCCACGAGTTTCAGACGCGTCTGCTCCTGCGGCGTCAGGGTCGACATGCTGTAGTCGAAGAGGATGATCGACTCCTCGTCGGCCACCTTCTTCGCAGCGGTGGCTTTGGCGGCGGCAGCCTCGGCCTGAGCCTGTGCGGCAGCGGCCTGCGCGGCGGCCTGAGCCTTCTGGGCCTTGGTAAGCTGCTGGGCAAGGGCGGCGTTCTCCTCCTCAAGCACGGCGGCTGCGGCAAGCCCGGCCGCTACGGCATCCTGGAACGCCTCGATATCGGCTGCCGTATATCCGGGCAGGCCGCGCGTCCACGTACGCTGGTTGAAACGGTAGGAGAATCCTGCCGTGGCGGTCAGTCCGAAGAGGTACGAACCGTCGAGCTGCGCGGGGCAGCAGGCCGAACGGGCTATAAGGCCCTTGAGCTCGATGTTGAAGTCGATGGCGTGCGAAAGGCGGAACTTGTTGAGCAAGCCGGCTGTCACAGCCAGGCTCTGGCCCGTACCCGCATGGTTGTCGGTCTGGCTCTTGTCGGTGAAGTTGGTGGCCATGTAGCCGAATCCGGCAAACGGAACGGCATAATAGGCACGGTCGTCACGGTAGCCTCCGAACCAGTTCGAGATGTTGACCAGCACGTCGGTGTGTGCAAACAGATAGGGCCAGGTCATTTTCTCTTCCGCGGGGGTGAAGTTGTTAAACCAACCGCCCTGCAGCTGGGCGCGCATACCGACAACCGGATGTATCCACTTCGTGAGGGCGAAGTTGCCTTCGAATCCGAAACGCTCCTTGCGAGGGCCGTTGTTGGAGCCATTCGAGAAGGCCGTACCGCTACCGGCGCCGAGCGAGATTTCCCAGTTGTCCCAGAAGCCGTTGGTCACGAAGCCTGCAAAGCTGGGCTTTTTGGGCATATCCTGGGCCGAGACGCTCAGTCCCACAAGAGCCAGAATGCCGAAAACAAAAGTAATTTTTTTCATAATACAGATAATAAATGAGTTAAGTTAAAGAACGACGTTTCATCTTTCCGATCCGTGCCGCAGTGGGCAGGGATGCTGCCGTATCTCCTCAAAAATCATTCATTATTCCGCGCAAAATGAAAAAATCGGGCCTCACATATCAAAAAGGGCCTGAAAAATGAATTTTCAGACCCTTCGGGAACAGTTTCCGGATATTTCTTCACGGCTGCGGCATCATCCGCACTTCGAGTAGCCGCACGACATACAGGTCAGGCAACCGTTCTGGTAGGCCATGTTCTCCTGACCGCAGCTCGGGCACTTGCCCTTCGACTTCGTGCCGTCGGCGATGTACTGCTTCAATGCGCGGCAGACGCCGGTCTTCCACGTGTTGATCGACACGCTGTCCAGGTGCAGCGACTCGATGAGCGACACCGTCTTCTCAATCGGCATGCCGTGGCGCAACACGCCCGAAATCAGCTTGGCGTAGTTCCAGAACTCCTCGTTGAACAGGCGTGAAATGCCGCCGATGGTATTCGTATAACCGTAGCGGTCGTTGTACTGGAAGTCGTAACGCTTCGTACCGTCGGCCTCGCGCACCTTGAGGATGTAGCCCTTCTTGATCTTCGGCGGGATGTACATGGCATCCTCCTCGATCTTACCGGTGAAGATTTCGTACGGGCGGCCGTTTTGCAGTCCCACGAAGGCGATCCAGTCCTCCGAACCGTTTTTGAAACGCACGATGTCGGCGGGAATCGACTTCGGGCGCTTCAGCACCTCGCCCGGATGCTCCTCGCAACGGCTCTTCTTCGCCCCCTTCTCGAGCAGCACGCCGTCGCGGCAGCCGTCGCGGTAAACCGTCACGCCCTTGCAGCCGCACTCCCAGGACGTGCGGTAGACCTGGGCCACCAACTCCTCCGAGACGTTGTTCGGAAGGTTCACCGTCACCGAGATCGAATGGTCGACCCACTTCTGGATCGCACCCTGCATCTTGACCTTCGCCACCCAGTCGATGTCGTTGGCCGTAGCGCCGTGATAGGGAGACGCCGCCACCCACTGCGCGAGCTCCTCGTCGGAGATCGACTCGAGTTTCGAGGTATCGTATCCGTTGGCGTCGAGCCACTTCACGAAATTGTGGTGGTAGACGTTGTACTCCTGGAACTTCTCGCCCGTTTCGTCCTCGTAATCGACATGCGTGTCGTGATCCGAGGGGTTGATCTTCCGGCGACGCTTGTAGACCGTGCGGAACACCGGCTCGATACCCGAGGTAGTCTGCGACATGAGCGACGTGGTTCCCGTCGGGGCGATGGTCAGCATGGCGATGTTGCGGCGCCCGACTTTGGCCATTTCCTCGTAGAGTGCCGGATCGGCTTCGCGAATGCGCGCGATCATCGGATTGTTGACCTCCTTGGCGGCATTATACACAGGGAAGGCACCGCGTTCGGCAGCCATCTTCACCGACGCACGGTAGGCTTCGACGGCCAGGGTCTTCTGCACCTCGACGGCAAAATCGATCGCCTCCTGCGAGCCGTAACGCAACCCCAGGGCGGCAAGCATGTCGCCCTCAGCCGTGATACCGAGGCCCGTACGGCGGCCTTTCTGGGCCATCGTGCGGATTTTCTTCCACAGTTCCAGCTCTACATGCCGGACATCGAGATCTTCGGGGTCGTTCTCGATCTTCTGGATAATCAACTCTACCTTCTCCAGTTCCAAATCGATAATGTCATCCATCATGTGCATCGCCTTGCCCACGTGGTCGCGGAACTTTTCGAAATTGAACTTCGCCTCCGGTTTGAACGGATCGTCGACATAGCTCAGCAAGTTCAGCGCCAACAAGCGGCACGAGTCATAGGGGCAGAGCGGTATCTCGCCGCAGGGGTTGGTCGACACCGTAACGAACCCTTCGTCGGCATAACAGTCGGGCACACTCTCGCGGATGATCGTATCCCAAAAAAGCACGCCGGGCTCGGCCGACTTCCAGGCATTGTGGATAATCTTCTCCCACAGTTTCCTGGCGTCGATATCCTGTTCGTATTTCGGATGGTCGGAGTTGATCGGGAACTGCTGGTGGTACTTTTTCCCGGCGAGGGCCGCACGCATGAACTCGTCGTCGATCTTGATCGAAACGTTCGCGCCCGTCACCTTGCCCGTATCGACCTTGGCGTCGATGAAACGCTCGGCATCGGGGTGCTTGATCGACAGCGACAGCATCAGCGCACCGCGGCGTCCGTCCTGCGCCACCTCGCGCGTCGAGTTCGAGTAGCGCTCCATGAAGGGCACGATGCCCGTCGACGTCAGGGCCGAGTTCAGCACCGGGCTGCCCGTGGGACGGATGTGCGAGAGGTCGTGGCCCACGCCGCCGCGGCGCTTCATGAGTTGCACCTGTTCCTCGTCGATACGGAAGATGCCGCCATAGGAGTCGGCGGGGTTCTTATGGCCAATGACGAAGCAGTTCGACAACGACGCCACCTGGAAGTTGTTGCCGATACCGGTCATCGGGCCGCCCTGCGGAATAACGTAACGGAAATGGTCGAGCAAAGCGAAAACCTCTTCGCGCGACAGCGGATTGGGATACTTCTTCTCGATGCGTTCGATCTCGGCGGCGATACGCTCGTGCATCTCACGCGGCGATTTTTCATAAATATTGCCGAAAGAGTCCTTGAGGGCATATTTGCTGACCCACACCGTGGCGGCCAACTCGTCCCCGTCGAAATACTTTTTCGACTCGGCGACCGCATCGTTATAATTGACCTTCTGCGGCACGTCTGCTGTGGCGACTTTTGACATAACTATCTATATATTACTATCTTATTACTATATATCCAAACATTTCGGGAGCACTTCGCCGACTGCTCCGGACAAGATCAGGTCTTACAAAATTGACGCTTTTCTCCCGAAAAACCCAATATCCGCAACCAAACTTATCGACAAGTTATCTACAAAATGGAGCAATCGTTTCCTCGTGTGCCTCCCACACGCATGGGAGCCGTTACAGCCCCGACGGAGGGACCCTCTCCCGGCAGTAAAATATTGCCGGGAGAGGGTCCGACTTTTGCCAACGGAGATTACTTCACCGCGATAGCGTCGATCTCGACCTGTGCGCCCATGGGCAGCGCACCCACCTGGTAGCAGACACGGGCTGGCATCTCCGACGTGAAGTATTCGGCGTAGACGGCATTCATGGCCGCGAAATCGCCGATCGACTGCAGCAATACGGTCGTCTTCACAACGTTCGAATAATCGTAACCGGCCTCCCGAAGGATATGGCCCAGATTGTCGAGCGACTGACGGGTCTGCGCCTCGATCCCTTCGGCCATCCGGCCGGTTGCGGCATCGATGGGCAGCTGGCCCGAAAGGTAAAGGGTTCCGCCGCACTCGACGGCCTGCGAGTAGGGGCCCACGGCCTTCGGCGCGTGAGGCGATGCGATGATCTTTTTCATGGTGTCGTTTGGTTATTATTCGTTTGATTCACTATCCATTCAATACGTTCGATCCGTCCCGGTTCCGTCCCGCGGCACTCCTCCGCAACGGCGATCTCGGGGCAACGCTGTACAAAGGTACGATTATTTCCCTATATTTGCACGAACGATAAACATCGAAACGCATGAAAATTCTTTTCCGTATCGCTGCGCTCGCCGCAACGATAGCTCTTGCAGCCGGATGCTGCAACTGCCGCTCCTACCAGAAAAAGACACGCCGTCCGCTCGTGGGCACCGAGTGGCAGTTGATCCAGCTCGAGGGCCGCAGCGTGAAGGCCGAACCTGGCACCTATACCCTTACCCTCGAAGCCGAGGGCAACCACCTTTCGGGCGTCGGAGCCTGCAACCGCCTGATGGGCTCCTACTCCACCGGAGAGCGCCGCGCGTTGAAGATCGGGCCTTTGGCCTCGACGAAGATGGCCTGCCCGAACCTCGACCAGGAGCAGCAGTTCCTCCGGGCCATCGAATCGACGACCCACTACGACATGGACGGTCCGATGCTGCTGCTGCTGTCGAACGGCGAGCTGCGAGCAGTTTTTCAGGCCAAGTAGCCTCCAAGGCAAGCCCGCCAACCTGCGAATCCGGCACGCACGCCACAGCCCGTCGGTCCGCCGGCACACGCCGCATGAATCGTGCGCTCACGCGCCACATGCCCTGTCCTGGGCATTGGAGCCTCTCTGCGAAGCCGCCGTACCTCAACGCCAGAAAAGCCGCATCAAAAAATCCCGGCGACCGAAAACGGTTGCCGGGATTTTTTGTCTTGACCCTCACGGGGTCGGAAGCGTTTACTTCAGGTTCGGGTTCACCTTGCTCCACTCTGCAACGGGAGGAAGCACGCCCATCTCGATCACCTCATCACGCAGCTTGCAGAGGTGCTCGTAGCTCTCCTGGAGTTTCTTGTGCTCCTCGGGGGTACCCTTCACCTCCTTGTAGTGCACGCCATCCTTCGTAATCTCGGTCTCCATGGCCATGAGGATGTGCTTGAACTCCGCGTTGTCGACATATACGCCGGCAGGATACTCGAACGGTTTGCCGCCCATGGCTGCCGCGATCATGCAGATCGAGACGTAGGCCGGGCTCTGGAACGACGAACGACCGCGCAGGTCGATGATGTGCTTGCCGCCCTGGATAACCCGCTGCTGCAGATCAGCCCAGTCACCCTCGGGCATCTGCGTGCCGATCAGCTCCGACAGGGGCTTGCCGGCCACCATCGTCGTCGAGGCGAAGACGGCCATCTGCTCGCCGTGGCCGCCGTACGTACGGCAGTTGCGCACCTCGTCGGGCGAAACCTTGAAGTACTTGGACAGCTCCGAGCGCAGACGCGTCGAGTCCAGTGCGGCGAGCGTCGAAACCTGCGTCGGCTTCAGGCCCGAATAGATCAGCGTGATGAGGCCCGTGATGTCGGCCGGGTTGAAGATCACCACCACGTGCTTCACGTCGGGGCAATACTCCTTGAGGTTCTTGCCGAACTCCTCGGCGATCTGTGCGTTGCCCTTCAGCAGGTCTTCACGCGTCATGCCGGCCTTGCGGGCGGCGCCGCCCGACGATACGACATATGCAGCGCCGCTCAGCGCCTCCTTGATGTCGGCCGTCCACGTGAGGTTTACCCCCTCGAAAGCGCAGTGGTACAGCTCCTCGGCCACACCCTCGAGTGCCGGAGCAAAGGGGTCATAGAGACAAATGTTCGGCGTCAGATGCAACATCATTGCCGTCTGGGCCATGTTCGAGCCGATCATGCCGGCTGCGCCCACGATCGTGAGCTTTTCGTTCGTAATGAATTCCATAATCGTTTGTTTTAAGAACTTCGTATTTCGTTCGTTTTTGTATCCTATTCTATTTCGCGCCGGTTGAGCAACGCATGCGTGATCGTCAGCTCATCGACATACTCCAGTTCGTCACCGAAGCCTATGCCCCGGGCGATCGAGGTGACCTTCAGCCCATCGAACTGCCTCAGGCGGTTCATCAGGTAGAAGAGCGTCGTCTCGCCCTCGACCGAGGTCGAGATGGCCAGAATCACCTCCTTCACCTCCCCGCCGCGGAGGCGTTCGCACAGCAGGTCGATCGTCAGGTCCGACGGAGCGATGCCCTGCATCGGAGAGATCACACCTCCCAGCACATGATACAGCCCCCGGTACTGGTGCGTGTTCTCGATCGAGAGCACATCGGCCACCTGCTCCACAACGCAGATCGTCGCATGGTCGCGCTCCGCATCGCTACAGATCGGGCAAACATCCTCATCGGAGAGGTTGTTGCACACCGCGCAGCGGCGTATCTCGTTGCGGAAGCGGTCGATGCTGCGCGTCATGTCGGACACCGATTCCCGCTCCATGCGCAGGATGTGCATCGCCAGCCGCAACGCCGTGCGACGGCCTACGCCTGGGAGCTTCGACAATTCGCCGACGACATCCTGCAAGAGTTTCGACATGGGACCTTCTCCTAAATCACTTCGATCGTCCTCGCTTCGAGCCACCCCTTCTTCCCGTCGGCGATGGTCACCTCGCACCACCCGTCAAGGCGGTCGGTAATCCCGACGAGCGTTCCCTCATGGAGCACGAAGAGGTCGGTTGCCGATTTGTCGGGCGAGCTCTTCACGGCCGTCGAGGTGGACATCACCACGGCCTGCGACGTGTCGAGCATCTCGCGCCGCTCACCCAGCGCAAACCAACTCGTCACCACGAAGAGCACGAATGCAACGAGCGTACCGTAAAATCCCGCCTTACGGAGCGACAGGCGCGACGCCAGCAGGTAGAGCAGGAAAAGGACCAATGCGCAGACCAACACCACGAGTGACAGCAGGCTCCAGGCCGTGCAGCTCATCGCATGGCGCACGTCGCGCATCCATTTCGTGAGAAAAAATTCGGGGATCAACTCGATTTTATCCTTCGCACGCGCCTCGGCGACATGCAGGTTGTAGCGGATGTCATCGTTACCCGGCGCCATGCGCTGCGCACGGTGGTAGAAGAGGATCGCCTTGCCCAGTCGATCGTCCTTGAAATAGGAGTTGGCCAGGTTATAGTAGAGTTTCACCGAACTCAACCCCTGCGAGAGAATCGCCTCGTAGGATGCCGCGGCACCGTGGTAATCGCCGTTGATATAGGCCGTATTCGCACGATCCCACAGTTGGTCGGGCGTAGCCGTGCTATCGGAGGTCTCCGCGGCACCGGCCGGGACCTCGACCGTCCCCTCCTGCCCGGAGAGGCTGTCGGCAGCCTCCTGGGCATACGACGTCGCAAACCCGACGGAAAGCATCAGTATGAATAGCAATCGTTTCATAATCCTCTATCGTTTGATCACCGCCTCGATACGCGAAATCAGGTCCACGCCCTCGGAGTAGACATCCCCCATGCGGGCCGACTCCGCAGGCGAATACTGCGCTTCGTCGCACTGAGTAATGATATTCGTAAAGCGCTGCGAATCCTCGGCCGAGACTCCGCGTTTGTGCAACTCCTCGCGCACGTTCTCCTTCGTAAGGTTCGCCACCGGGATGTTGAATTTGTCGCCCATGTAGCCCCACAGTGCCCGTAACATCTCTTCATAGAAGGCATGGCGGTTCTGTTCTTCCATATACCCTTTGGCTGCACGGAAACGCTGTACGGCGACCTTGTTGGCGCGTTTCCCGCGGACAAGCGCCAGGTTCTGCGACTCGCGGATACGCTTGCGCAACGACGCGTACACCGCGACGAAGAGTACAACGATGAGCCCCAGCAGTCCCCAGTAGGCCCCGCTGAAAAGGAACGGAACCCGCGCCGCGCGCAACTGAGGATTGCCCAGTTTGATGAAGCGGATGTCCTCGCCCAGCAGGCGCACCTCCTCTTTCGAAAGGCCGCGGCCCTGCATCACCACGGCATCGCCGCCACCCCGCTCATCGGGCGTGATCTCAAGCGTCATCGGACGCGAACGCAGCGTCACGTATTCGTTCCGCTGGAGGTCAAAATAGGTAAATTCGATCGGGTCGATCGAATAGGTGCCCTCGGCCCGTGCGATGAACGGATACTCAAACTGGCGGTATCCCGAGATGCCCGACGACGACGGATTGATCGACTCGGTCGTCTTGACGTTGTACTGCTCAAACGAAGTCGGCAGCGGCAGTTTCGGAGCCTGTACGAAGGTCAGGTTCCCGCGTCCCGAAATCTTCACCGTAAAGGTTTCGGCCGAATTGGCCGCAAAGTGTTCCGAAGGAAGCGTCGTATCCATCGTAAAACTGCCCACGGCTCCCGTAAAACTTGAGGGAGCTCCGGCCGGCAACGGTTTCACCGTGACACTCGTACGCTGGCTCTGCACCTTGCGCGGCACGTTAAAGACCTCATGGCCTCGTCCGAAGAAGGGATCGGCATTGCGACTCTGCACCACGACCTGCGCCACGACGGTCAGGTCGACCGGGTCGATCGTCAGCGTCCCGACCTGCTGCGGATAGAGCAGGTACTCGAAAAGCACGCGCGTCTCGTAGACCTTGCCGTTGTAGGTCTCGCGACCCACGCGCGCCGCGTTGGGGTCCGAAAGGTCCTGCGACCAGAAGCCGTTGAACGACGGTGCGGACTCCGGCACGAGGTTCACGTATGGGACACGCGTATAGAGCTTGAACGAAACGTGCAGCGGCTCGTTCTTGTAGACCGACCCGCGCGACACAACAGCCCGCAACAGGATGTCGTCCTTGGCGATCCGGCTCTGAATATCCGCCGGCTCCTCGTCGGACTGCCGGCGTCCTCCTCCCTGCGACGATTGCGAAGAGCCCTCGTTGATAATCTCGATCGGCGTCGGAGTCGTACGGTAGGTCTCCCCGTCGACCTTCACCTCCGCGGCGCCCAGCGTCACGTTGCCCGCCGCCTGCGGCAATAGCACATAAGTGAAGGCATAACTGTACGACTTGCTCATCTGACCGTTCCGGTACTCGATCGAGGTTCCGGTCGAGACGGTCGGGCCTGCGATGACATCAAACCCCTCGAACGTCGGTGCCTGGAACGAATTCTTATCGGGTTCGGCATTGAGCGTGAACTCCACGCGGAACGCCTCGCCAACGGCCACCGTCAACGGGGAGTTGATCTCAAAAGTGACCTTCTCGGCCCCCGAGGCCGAGAAGATCGCCAGCGCCGAAAGCGCCGTCAAGAATACTTTTGCAACAAATGCTCTCATTGAATCCGCAATAAATTCCACCTCCGATTCAACAACGGAAAGACCCTCCCGTTAGTATGTCCCGGGAGGTTTTTTCAGTGCTTGAAATCGGCAAAGAAGTCGTTGCCCTTGTCGTCGACGATGATGAATGCCGGGAAGTTCTCGACATAAATCTTCCGCACGGCCTCCATGCCCAGTTCGGGGAAGTCCACGACCTCGACCGACTTGATCGAGTTCTTCGCCAGAATCGCCGCCGGACCGCCGATCGACCCGAGGTAGAAGCCGCCGTTGGCCTTGCAGGCGTCGGTCACGGCCTGCGAGCGGTTGCCCTTCGCCACCATGACCATCGAACCGCCGTGTTTCTGGAAGAGGTC
>DXGO01000053.1 GCA_019113885.1 Candidatus Alistipes intestinipullorum
TTGAGCGGCTGCTTGGGAACACAAAAAACAACGGCAGCGAACCGAAGCCTATACCGGAATGTATGTTTCCCACGATGTATGGTATGCAAATCGACAAACGTACTTCACACAGTGAAAAAAGGAGGTGGGTATTTTCCATAACCTTTGCAATATATCACTGAGAGGCCAAGATTAACCTAAACATCGTTTAAATTGTTCCATACGGCAGAATTTCGGGGGGGGGAGTTGCGAATTTGTACGGTTCAATATTATTACCTATCTTTGCGCGGAATACAATGATAAGCCCTCGAGACCGAGCCGAAACCTGGGCATGTGACTGATGATTTATACTATGTGGCAAACCGCATAAATTGCTTGGTATCCGGGATGGCGAATAGATGTTTGTCATTATGCGGGTTGGTTCCTTCACGGTGACGATCTTAATGATTTATACAATCGTCACCACTTTGCCTGTTAAAGGGCAGAAATACATAAATTCAGATGCCGGGGGGGGGAATTTTTCAACTCAAATTCTTCCCGACTCATCGTTCGTAGCCGACCGCTTCGCGCTCTACTACTGGCGCAACCGGATTGATCTCGACGCAAATTACCTCGACAATGCCTGGCAGATGCAGCGCATAGAGCGCTATCTGGCCGATTCTCCCCGCATCGACAGCATCACGATCTACGCATACGCCTCACCCGAAGGCGTATATGAGCACAATGTATGGCTGGCAAAAAGACGTGCCGAGGCTGCCCGCCAATACATCATGGAACATCTGCCAGAAGAAAGCGATTTCAATGCCGAACATATCCGGCTCTGTCCGATGGATGAAAACTGGGACGGGCTGGAAGCCGAACTGGAGGCCAATTACCACCGCTACGACCGGGAACGCGTTCTCGCCATCCTCCGCGCACCGGTACGGAACGACACGAAAAAATGGCGTCTGCAGCAACTCGACAATGGGTATACGTATAAATACATCATCCGCAGGCACATGCCGAAACTGCGCATGGCGACATGGGTCTGCATCTGGCAACACCCCGAAAAGGCTGAGTCCATCGGCAAAACGGCCGATTTCGCCGTCACTGCCCCCCGACCGACGGGATTGACGCCCTACCCGACCGACATGGTCCGAATCAGCGGTGCTGACGATACAGACCCTTGCCCAGAAAAACGGACCTTCGCGGCGTTGAAAACCAACTTGCTCTACGATGCGGCCACCGCGCTCAACTTTGCCGTCGAGGTCCCGTTCAACGAGAAATTCTCACTGCTTTACGAACACCACTGTCCGTGGTGGCTGACCGGCAACAACCGCTACTGCCTGCAATTCCTTTCTTTCGGAGGCGAATTCCGCTGGTGGTTCAGCCCCCGCACCCAGGCGGCAACTCCCCGACGCATCCAACGTGATGCGCTGGTCGGGCACTTTCTCGGCGTTTACGGCATGGGCGGCAAATTCGACATCCAGGCCAACCGCACCTTCTGTTATCAGGGAGAGTTCTTCAGCGCCGGACTCACATACGGCTACTCCATGCCGATCGCCAAACGGCTGAACCTCGAATTCTCCATCTCGGCGGGTTACGCCCGCATCCCCTACCGGCACTACACGCCGACCGACGACTGGGAAATACTTGTCCGCGATCCGGACAAGACAGGCATATGGCACTATTTCGGCCCCACGAAGCTCGAGATCTCCCTCTCCGTGCCGCTGCTCAAATGTAAAAGGGAAGGAGGACGCGCACAATGAAACGCATGGCCAAATACCTGTTGATGACAACGGCGCTCCTGGCCGTAGCCGCCGCAACAACGCATTGCGAGCGACGTCCGCTGGTCGATATCAGCCAAACGCATTACGTGCGGGTCTATGTCGACGAAAACCTGAAAAACGTGACAACGGGGTTCTATGACCCCACACTCCACAAGCCCGATTACTCCTCGCCTGACGTCCTGCGCGTCGTGCTCTACGACCCGACAAGCGGAAAAGTTGCCGCTGAACGCTACCTCCGCAACCGGGACAGCGACGACCGCGGCACCTTCTACGACGGATACGTCTCCGCTCCGCCGGGGAATTACCAGCTGCTGACTTATAATTTCGGTACCGAATCGACACTGATCCGCAACGACCACCTGTTCGAAGGGGCCGAGGCCTATACGGAAGAAATCTCCGACTACCTGCGCAGCCAGCTCTCGAGCCGGGCCGATCCGGCCGAGCGTATCGTCTACGTCCCGGACCACCTGTTCGTCGACCAGCACGAAACCCTGCAGATTCCCGTTTCACAGCAGGTCGATACCCTCTACAATGCCCAGGACGACCATTTCACGGCAGGGAGCATCGTCAAATCGTACTACCTGCAGATCCGCGTAAAAGGGGCCAAGATGATCTCCACGGCCACAGGGCTACTGACAGGTATGGCGGGGTCGGCAGGGCTGAACGACGGAGCCATTCGTGAAGACGACCCGGTGACGGTCTATTTCGAGATGGAGCCGGGGAATACTATTTCGGAAGACGAAGCGTACATCTATACGACGTTCCACACCTTCGGGAAACTTCCGGACCAGAGCAACGAACTCTCGATCACCTTCGACATCAAGACCACCGACGGACGCTCGCTGACCGCAACACTCGACATTACCGACAAGTTTTCCGAGCCCGAGGCCATCGAACAACAATGGCTGCTGCTCGACCAGGTGCTGAATATTCCGGAAATAGATGGCTCGGAAGGTGGTGGGTTCGTCCCGGGCGTTGACGACTGGGAGGACATCGAAACGGACATCATCATCTGATGAGCAAGCCGTCAAAGATAGCCGTCAAAGATAGTGAAAATGAGACAGAAAAAAACAGAATTTAACCAATAACACCGTGACATTATGAACAAAAACCTACTTATGGCAATCGCAGTGGGTGCAGCACTTACCGGTTGCGTCAAAAACGAAACAGCGAACGATGCAGTCACCTCGAAAGCGAAGATCGGCTTCGAAGCCCCGGTGGTCAGCGGCATTACGCGCGGCACCGGCGTTACGGGAGAGATCGGAACGACCTACCACACGAATGAGAACTTCTCTGTGTATGCCCGCTATTATCAAGCGACCTACACGACATTCGATGCCGGTACGTCGTACATGGACAACGTGGAGACGGCTTACGAGACATCGGACAACTATTGGGACTCGGAGAACGCCGGAGGCCAGGCTTACTACTGGCCCAAGGTCGGGTCGCTGACCTTCGGGGCATACTCGCCGTCGCGGGCGACCAACGACTGCACCGTAACGTGGGAAGCCTCGGGATTCAAGTTTACGGGATTCAAGGTCAAGGAGAACCCCGCACAGCACTACGACCTGATGTTCAGCGAGCGCGTCTACGACAAGTCGCACGATGAACCCAGCTCGACAAGCTATGCAGGAGGCGTTGATATCAATTTCAAACACGCACTCTCGTCGATCGTTTTCAAGGTAAAGGCGGCCGAAGCTTACGACAACCACACCATTACGGTAAAGAGCATCAAGGTTAAGAATGCCTACGACACCGGCAACTTCGACCAGAAACTCGAGGACAACGGAACCGCCAAGACCACGGCACCCGTATGGGAGGCTCAGACAAATGAAAATGCCGGATACGAAGCCGTCACCAAAGCCGACGGAGAGGTGCTCACGACCACCGCAGCGCCGCTGACCAACCCCAACCCGATCATCATCCTGCCGCAGGCCACGGACCACACGGCTTCAGACGGGAACAAGGTGGCGATCGAGGTGGTCTACACCATCGACAACGGCACGACCCCGACACCAGTCGAGCAGAAACATTCGGCCTATGTTTCGGACCTGAGCATCGATGAATTCGAGATCGGCAAGCGCTACACCTTCACGCTGTCGATCGGGTTGCACAAGATCACCTTCTCGCCGAAGGTCGATCCGTGGATCGACGAGGTTGTAACGCCCGACATCGAGCTCTAAGTCCCGACAAATCGCACGCGGGAGCGACTAAGTCCCGCATCCCCGCCTGAGAAGGGGTGATACCCTTCGCAGGCACGAATCTCCGGAGCCGCCAACACTCCGGCCTCCCCTTCCGACACAGACAGAAGCGACACGGAGGCCGGAAGCGGTTGTTTCCGGAACGAACCGGCAAATGATGAAAAACGCAATGTTCCATCTGTTAAAATACACGTTTCCCGTGTGGCTGCTTGCCGCATGGAGTTGCAACAAGTCCTCCGTGGGGAATCCTCCTGCCCCGACCCCAGGAACAACCCCTATTACATGGGATGTCGTCGACGTGGGGACGCCCGGAGCGGAGAGCCGCTCGCTCATCGGGCCCGACAAGGACAGCGAGGGGAACCCGTATGTCGACCCCGACTGGGTAACGATTGAACATGCCTGCACGTCGGACGCCGAGGGTGGCGAGGGCAAGGCCATCGGCATCTGGGCCGACTATACCTATATGGATACCGACGGAATGGAGACCACGATCAAGGACCTGTTCCAGGGAACACGCCTGATCTACGACACGGGGGCCGGAGCCAACACCTGGAATTACGAAGGAGGTGACCTCTACTGGCTCATGGGCGGAAAATACAAGTTCCGCGCCTACTTCCCCCAGGAGCTCAACCAATACGTGGTCTCGTCGACCAATGCCACGACGTTCGTCATCCAGTATCCGACGCACCAGGTGCAGGAGGACCTCCTCCTGGCATACAACACCACCGACACGAATGATCCGCAAACCGACCTCAACGATCCGGTCGAATTACGGCTCAAACACGGGCTCGCCGCCCTAAGGTTCCGCATCAAGGCCAATTTCGCCAACTCCGACGAACTGACCTCCTGTTACCTCCAGAATAGCGACACGCGCGATTTCGCTACCTCGGGAATGCTGGCCTACGGCTCCGAAGCAAACGAGGAGAGCATCTCCTGGGTCATGGGCTACTACCCGCCCGTCACCGAACGCATCTACTATTGGAGCAACGACGGAATCCCCTTCTCCACAGACGACACAGGCAACGCCACCGCCGCCATGGCCTATTCCCAAACGGGAGCTACCGCCGGGGAGATGTACACGCAGAACAACGGCTGGGTGCTGATCCTGCCGCAGCCGTCGTCGGGAAATCTCCGTTTCTGCTTCACCACCAAGCAGGGTGACAAAGCGATATATTCGGTAACGATTCCGAAGGTTACCGAACGCACCGACAACGGGGACGGAACCTTTACCGAAAGCACGGACTACCTCCCCGGAAAGCGCTACACCTACACGATCACCATCTCACGAACGGATGTGGAACTGACGCTCTCGGTCGCCGACTGGAACGAGCGCGACTCCTCGCACAGCATCATTTTCTGACCCCACAACGACGGAACCATGCGTATGAACCTCCTTATCAGAAGCACATTCATCGTCCTGCTGGCTGCGTCGGCCGCATGCCGCAAGGCCGATTCCACGCCCGACCCCGCAACGGGGCGGCGCGAACCGGCCAGCCTGGTGCTGACGGCAGATTTCTCCGCGCTCGTCTCCGACGTGACGACCCGCACGAACGATGCCGACCTGTTGACTCTCGATCACGTGTCGCTGTTCCTGATCGACTCGCTCGAAAACCGGCTCGTAGCCTACCGGAACATCAATCCCCCGGGAACGGCCATGACCGACGATACCGATGACGACAACAAATTCATCGACGAAAAAACCGTACAGGTAACGTTCAACTACGACGCTCCGAAACACGGCTTGGCCGAAAAACTCACGCGCGGAAGCTATGTGCTGCTCGCCGTAGCCAACTATTCGGAATCGGACGACTTCGGAAAGTCCGGAATCGCCGCGAAAATCAAAGAGGTGATCGACCTCTACGGCCGTACGCCCGAAACGGGACTCGGCAATTTCCAGCAGGAATACGCGGATTTCTACAATCTCATGCTGCAAATCCCGGACAAGCCGGACGGAACCGTCCCGTATGTCCGTCCCAGCAATGTCTCCATCCCGCTCTCCTGTACGCATATCCTGCACCTGATTTCAGGGACCAACCGGCAGCAGGTCGAACTCAAACATACTTGTGCACGCGTGCAGATCAAGGTGCGCAACCTGAGTGAACAGACCCTGACCGTACGGGACCTGGCATTCAGCGACAACTTCACCCAGTCGGCCTGCTACCTCTTCTCGCGCGCCAACACGGACGAAAACTATATCATCGTCGAGAACGAACACCGGGGCAAGGGCGCCCCGGTCGTCGAGGATTCCAACGCCATCGTGCCCTTCGTGAAAGGGACCACCGTGGGTGGGAGCACATCGGCCCAGGCCCCCACAACGAAGACCATCTTCGACGGCCTGATATACGAAAGCCGCGATACGGAGGGCAACTACACCTACACCATCGAGGTCGCATACGAAAATGCCCAAAGCACCCATTACACATTGAAAAACGGCGGAGACCCGATCTCGTCGCTGAACGAGATCGCGTCGACGGGCCCCTACTTTATAATCAGGCACCGCGCAGGCGGGCTGCTCTACGTCAAGGACGACAAGGTATATGCCTCGACCGACGGGCGCACGCCCCAGGAGGCCCTCGACCGCTGCAAGGAGAACGGCGCCTACTACGACTACGTCTGGGTGCTCGAATCCGCATCCAACGGAAGGTACTACCTGCGGAACGCCCAGACCGAGGACTACATCGGAAGGATCACCGACGGGACCAACGGGACCCGGCTGGTCATGGTCGGAACGGAGAGCCAAACCACGGCAGCCGATATTTTCACGGTAGAAACGACCGGCACGTGGTGGGAAGAATCCCATTTTGCCTTCCGCTCCAACTATTTCAGCGGCACGGCCTACATCAATGTCTGGGGCGGAAACTCCGACACGGTTGCCGCCTGGAGTTCAGCGGACGCCGGATCGCAATTCGACCTTTACCCATTGGAGAAGACCTCGGAGCAGGGGCTCAGCAGCCGCCAGGAGGTGGTGCTCCGGACGATCGACAAGACAACCTCCGAGGTGAGCGACGTCCACGAAATCCAACGCAACGACTACATCCGCGTACTGATCGAGGTTTCGTACAACCCCGACAAGGGCGACTTCGAATTCAAGGTCAACCCCTGGAACCAGGGCGGCGGTGACATAACCTTCAACTGATGACCGAGATGGATATGAAACGATTGATATTCTGCTGTCTTTGCGGAGTTCTGCTGGCCGCATGCGTCAGGGAACCGGAACTCGACTCGCCGCAGCCCGGCGAAGGAGAGGTGTGGACCTCGTTCGACTTCGGGCACACCGATTTCGACCAGGTGCGCGTCACGACCCGCTCCACGCTCGGTCCAATCGCCGAGTCACGCGTCTCGAACCTCTACGTATTCCTGTTCAACAGCAGCGGAAACCGCGTCTACGGGCACTTTTTCGACAACGACAACAAGCGCTCGACACGCGCCGAAGTCATCTCCGCCAACTCGAACTGCTGGATGGTCGACAACACTCAGGATGCATCGGGAGCCGGACAGACCCGCGGAACCATCCGCATGAAGATTCCCCAGCTCTCGGGAGGAACGTTCTGCATCGTCGCCAACCTCGACACCGACATGTTCAACGTCTCGGCCGAGAAGTTCAGCTACATCGAGACCATCGACGAACTCGAGGCGCTGGCGTTCGTCCTGAATCAGGAGATCACCTCGCGCAACGGCATGTTCCCCATGACGGGCCGGGCCGACGGCGTCACCGTGGCCCAGGACGGTATATTCTCCTCCACGGGCAGAAGCCTGACGATTCCCCTGACGCGCCTCGATGCCAAAATCGATGTCCGGTTCCGTGCCGCCGTCGGCAACGAAACGGTCGTGGAGACGGCCGATGGCGAAACCATACAGAGGGTCAAGGGATTCACCCCGACGTCGTGGCGCGTCGTAAACCTCCCGAAAGGAAGCTATCTCTTCGAGAAGAGCGTCGTCCCCGAAGGAGGGCATGATGCCGACGACGGATATTTCGAAAGTCCGGCAGTGGACTTCGAGGAGCAGACCGAAGATACATTCACCTACGACAAAAACGGAACTCCCGAAGAGGTGACAACGACGGCGTACGGATTCTCGTTTTACATGTACGAGAACCGTCCTGCGATGAAGAAAACGGTAGCAAACGACTACTATCTGCGCGACAAACGCCTCAAGGACGACACAGGTGCCTACGACACCACCGACGGCATGTGGGAATACGCTCCGGAAAGCGGGACCTACCTGGTCGTCGACGGAGAGGTCGAGATGGACGTCGACGTAAGCAGTACGGCACAAGATCAAGCCCTCACTGCGGCAGTAACCTATTACATCCATCTGGGTGACATCAAAACCAGCAAGGATGACTACAAGATCAACCGCAACACGCATTACACATATACCATCACAGTCAAGGGGGTAAAGAACATCCAGGTCGAGGTGGCCACCAAAACGGAAGAGAACGAGTCTGGCGCCACGGGACATGTCTACATCGCCAAGGAGTCGATCTACACCTTCGACGCACACTACGGACAGCGGGTCTTCGCCTTTGATGCGGAATTTATCACCCCGGACGACGTTACCTGGTACGTCAAGACCCCTTTCGGACGCGAAGGTATGCCGGAAAAGATCAACGGCGTGGAGGTCCCCAACGGCCTGGACTACAAATGGGTGTCGTTCATAATCAATGAAACGGACGCTTCGGAGCAATACAGCCACAAGAACAGGCAGTACCATCCCGATAATGTGATGGACATCATGGAGTTCTGCGAGTACATCCGCGAGCAGAAAAGACGTTTCGAAAGTGGCCGGACCAATGCATTCCGTCAGGAGATTGACGAGCAGCTCAGGCAGCAATATCCCAATCGGCCCGATATCTACACCCGCTACCGGATTTACGCCACGATTTTTGTCGATGAATTCTACTACGACAAGGACCCCATTTCGGGCGAAGTGCGACCGACCCTGTGGAAGGAGTTTGTCAACCAACCCAACCGCACGATGCACATCCTGTGCGACACGCAGTACAGCGCCGACAACGAAAGTTCCGCTACGGGCAGCGTCGTCACCATCCGCCAACGGTCGATTCAGACCACATACGACACCTCCAACGAACAGTTGCAAACGGCCTGGGGCTGCGAAACGATCGACGAAACGATCGGCAAGCTGTGGTTCTACCACCGGAACGAAAGGCATAACACGGCCCTGCCCGTGACGCCGGAGAATTACGGCAACTCATCGTTGTCCAACGGGCTCTACAACACCGCAAGGCTCTGGGAACTGACCGACGGAAACGGAGCGTATGCCACAAAACATTGGGACGACTACCTCGAATACGACCGCAACAACGACCACAACCTGATTTACCTCAAGGATGATGACGAACTGGCCACGGCGCGCTATACGTGCCTGATGCGGAACCGTGACAATAACGGCAACGGGGTCATCGACGCATCGGAAGTTCGGTGGTATATCGCCTCGATCCAGCAGCTGACGGCACTCTACATCGGAGACCAGGGTATTTCCGGGGACGCTCAGCTCTATGACCGGTACAACGGATACTCCGCAACCGACACGGATGCCTATGGGACGGAGCTCTGGCGACTGCACCTGATCAGCAGCACCGCATGGGGCAAGGACGGAGCCCTGGCCGCATACCCCACAATGCTCTGGGCCGAGGAGGGTTTGTCGACCAGTGCCTACAAGCAATACGACAATGAAAAGCCCGGCCGGTATGCCGTGCGATGCGTACGCAACCTGGGAATGGATCGCGCCAGCGAAACCGATGCGATCAAGGCACTCAACGACATCAACAACCTGCCCGAATACTCCGTGCAGTTCCAGGCTCCGCAGAATGATCCCCATACACAAAACTCGGTATACAAGTTCGATCTCACCCGGATCAACAAAAAGTCGATCCGTTACTTCACCTCGCGCGAACTGGAGCCCGGAGACGAATATTCCGAAGCCTCACGGACCTATTCCGCCTTCGAAACCGGGCCGCTGGTGACCTACACGGGCGACTATGAATCACTGAAGTCGATGATCGAACGCGGAGAGTCTCCCTGCCCCGAGGGATACCGCACGCCGAATGTACATGAGGCGAGCCTCATGTCGAACTACATCACGGCGGAGATCAACGCGAACTGGTGGACCGGCAAATACACCTTCGTAGGCTCCTACTACTACTTCGGCACCCTGGGCAACAATTTCGACCAGGCCAATATGACATGGTATTGCACGGATCACCACATCACGACATCGGTACCCATCGAAAACGGAGTATCCGTAGCCACCACGATCCGTTGCGTGAAGGACGTGGAATAAGGGACTGACGTGCTGACGGCTGCCCCGCGCAGACCGCACCAGACGGACGAACCGCTCCCCGGCATGAATCCCGGAGAGCGGTTCGTCGCTTCGTTGTGACGGCCGGCTACCAGCAGTCGATACGTCCTTTCAACCCGGAGAGCCGGTCCCGGGTGAAGACCGGATTGCGGATACCCTGCCGCTTCTGGGCCACATAATCGGCCAGCAGCCGAAAGGCCTGACGGCCCAGCAGCACGATGGCTACCAGGTTGCAGAGCGTCATCAGGGCCATCGTCACGTCGGCAAGGCTCCACACCAGGTCGAGCGTCGCGGCCGCGCCGAACATCACCATCGCCCCCACGAGCAGCCGGTAGAGGGTCAACACGCCGCCGCGCGAGGTGATGAAACGGATGTTCGCCTCGCCGTAATAGTAGTTGCCGATGATCGACGAAAAGGCAAAGAGGAAGATCGCCACGGCAACGAAAATGCCTCCGGCCGGCCCGATCTCCGAGACCAGGGCCGCCTGTGTCAACTGAATGCCGTTGGCCGTGGCATCGGGCATCCCGCCGAAGAGAATGATGAAGGCCGTACAGGTACAGATGACCAGCGTGTCGGTAAAGACGCCGAGCGTCTGGATCAGTCCCTGCTTCACCGGATGCGAGACATGGGCCGTGGCAGCTACGTTCGGGGCCGACCCCATGCCGGCCTCATTGCTGAAAAGTCCCCGCTTGATGCCCTGCATCAGCGCCGCCCCGACCGTACCGCCCAGTGCGGGACCCCAGCCGAAGGCCTCCGAGACGATCAGCTCCAGCACCTCGGGCAGGCGGCGGAAGTTGAACAGCACGATGGAGAGGGCCAGAAGGATGTAGCCCAACGCCATGACGGGAACGATCACGCTGCTGACCCGGGCAATACGGTGGATCCCCCCGAAAATGATGAGCAGGGTCGCCAGCGTGACGGCCGCACCGACCCAGAGGTGATCCAGGCCGAAAGCGCCCTCCCAGGCGGCACAGATCGTGTTGCTCTGGACCGAATTGAACGCAAAACCGAACGTTACCGAAATCAGCACGGCGAACAGGACGCCCATCCACCTCCGACCGAGGCCGTACTGCATGTAATAGGCCGGCCCGCCGATGAAGGAGTCCTTGCCGCGGCGTTTGTAGAGCTGGGCGAGGGTCGACTCCACGAAGGCGCTCGCCGCACCCAGCAGGGCGATGATCCACATCCAGAAAACCGCCCCCGGGCCTCCGACGACGATGGCCGTGGCCACACCGGCCAGGTTGCCCGTGCCGACCCGGCTGGCCAGCGACACGGCAAAGGCCTGGAACGAAGAGACATGCCGTTCGCCGCGCGGCGACGATCCAGCCGATTCGCCCAATACGCGCAACATCTCACGCATCATCCGGAACTGCACGCCCCGAGTCCGCAACGTAAACCACACGGCACAGGCCAACAGCGCGGCAATCAGGACATAGCCCCACAAAACATCGTTGACTGCGGTGATCCAGAGGTTCAGGTTTTCCATAAAACGGGAGTATTGGAGGTTTATCGGCCGATCAGCAGGTCCTCCAGCCGGACTTTGGGAACGTAATGGATGCCGTCGCGGCGGTAGTAGGCATGGTTGTCGCCGGCGCCGATCTCCACGAGTTCGATCCGCTCGGCCCCTCTCCCTACCGCAAGAATCAACAACGGGTCAAGCGGCATATGCAACGCCTCACGGACCTGTTCGCGGTCGAACGCCCCGATACAGATACCGTTCAGCCCCATTTCGGCCGCCCGCAGCAGCATGCTCTGCGCCGAGATGCCGAGGTCGATGGAGACATACCGGTCTTCGGGCACCGTCGCGCAGACGACGATGAAAGCCCGGGGCTCGCTTCCCGGAAGCGGGAGATGCAATTCGGGCAGCGCCCCGCCGAGCCGGATATGCGGCAACACTGTCTCGGCCTCGTCGGCCAGGACGGGACGGAACCGCAACACCTGCTGGTTCCGGGCCGAAGGAATGCGGGTATTGACCTCGATCATGCTGCGGAGCTGATCCTCCCGGACCACGAAGCAGGGATCATACCCGCGGTAACTGCGGTTTTTCAGCAACAGGCTGTTGAGTGTCGCATGCGTCCGACGCACCGGAGCCTCGGCTCGGGCACGATACTCCTCCATTTTGCGTCCCAGATAATCGTCTGCCATAGTTTTGGTTTTATTCCGTCGCAAAGATACGACAACTCGCTCAAGAGGACAAATTTATCGGTAAAGAGATGCGGATGTCCCCATTGTTCGGAAGCGTACCGCGACATGCAAAGGTCCGGTACTACGACCCCGCGACCTCGAGGAGGGAGGCCTCGACGGCAAAACTGGAATTGACGAGAGCTCCATGTTTCGTAACACAACACAGACGCAGGATTTTCGACTCCGTTCAAGGTATACGATACTATTTTATCGTTATTTCGAAATAAAATGAAATTATTTTTATTTCGTTTTGTTTTGTTATTGCACGAAAATTGATTATTTTCGCAGCAAATAAATCCATCATCCATCGTATGAACAACACGTATGATGTCATCATCATCGGAGGCGGAGCCACCGGAGCCGGCATCGCAAGAGACTGCTCACTCCGCGGTATCAAGGCCCTGCTGCTGGAACGCTCCGACATCGCCACCGGAGCTACCGGCCGTAACCACGGACTGCTCCACAGCGGCGCACGATACGCCGTAACCGATCACGAATCGGCCGTGGAGTGCATCCGCGAAAACATGATCCTGCGCAAAATCGCCGCCCACTGTGTCGAGGAGACCGACGGACTCTTCATCACGCTGCCCGAAGACGGGCTCGAATATCAGGCCACCTTCGTCGATGCCTGCCGCCGGGCCGGAATCCGTGCCGACATCATCGACCCCAAGGAGGCCCTGAGGCTCGAACCTTCGGCGAACCCTGCGCTGATCGGAGCCGTGCGTGTCCCGGACGGCGCCGTCGACCCGTTCCGCCTCACTTCGTCGAACATCCTCGACGCCAAGGCTCACGGCGCCGAAGTCCGCACCTACACCGAAGTGAAGGAGCTGCTGCGCGAACAGGACCGCATCGTCGGCGTGGCCGCCTACGACCACCGCGCCAAATGCGAAGTGAACTTCTACGCCCGTGTGGTAATCAATGCGGGCGGCATCTGGGGGCATGGCATTGCCGCCAAGGCCGGCATCACGGTCAACATGCTCCCGGCAAAAGGAGCGCTGCTGATCTTCGGACACCGGGTGAACAAACTCGTGCTCAACCGCTGCCGCAAACCCGCCGACGCCGACATCCTGGTTCCCGGCGACACGATCTCGCTCATCGGGACCACCTCGAGCAAGGTGCCCTACGACCAGATCGACAACATGGTCATCACCCCCGACGAAGTGGACATCCTGCTGCGCGAAGGCGAAAAACTCGCCCCGCAGCTGGCCCAGACGCGCATCCTCCGGGCATACGCCGGCGTGCGGCCGCTGGTCGCCTCGGACGACGACCCCAGCGGTCGGACCGTGAGCCGCGGCATCGTGCTGCTCGACCACGCCACACGCGACGGCATGGAGGGATTCATCACCATCACCGGCGGCAAGTTGATGACCTACCGCCTGATGGCCGAATGGGCCACCGACCTGGCATGCCGGAAACTCGGCATCGAGGCAACGTGCCGTACGGCCGAACTCCCCCTTCCGGGATCGGCCGAAAGCCGACGGGAGGTCGAGAAGAAACTCCACGACAAACCGATCGTGCAGCGCCGCTCCACAATCTCGCGCCACGGCGCCCTGGCGGTCGAAATCGACGGGAAAAGCTCGCTCAAGAACAGCCTGGTGTGCGAATGCGAGGAAGTCTCGATCGGCGAGGTCGAATATGCGATGGAACACCTGTCGGTGAACAACCTGATCGACCTCCGACGCCGGACCCGCATCGGAATGGGGACCTGTCAGGGCGAGTTGTGCGCATGCCGCGCCGCCGGCCTGATGGGGCGCAAGGACCCCGTATGCGCCAGGAAAGCCAAGGAGGACCTCGTTGCATTCCTGAACGAACGCTGGAAAGGAATGGCCCCCATCGCCTGGGGCGATACGCTGCGCGAAAGCGAATACACCTCGTGGATCTACGAGGGCGTGTGCGGATTGTCGGACGAAAGGAAGAAAACAACGGTAAAATGAGATTCGATACTGTAATCATCGGAGGAGGTCTGGCCGGAATGGCATGCGGCATCCGGCTGGCCGAAGCAGGCTTGCGTTGCGCCATCATCTCGCAGGGACAGAGCGCAATACACTTTTCATCGGGATCGTTCGACCTGCTCGGACGGATGCCTGACGGGACTCCCGTAACGGACCCCCTGGCGGGTATCGCCGCGCTCGAGACGGCCGAACCCGGGCACCCCTATGCCGTCATCGGCGCCGAGGCGTGCGAACGATACGCCCGTCAAGTGCCCCGACTGCTGCGCGAAGCCGGCATCCCCGTCACGGGAGAGTGCCGCCAAAACCACTTCCGCGTCACCCCCATGGGCAAAGCCGTCCCCACGTGGCTGACCATCGACGGATACCTCACGGCCGCAGAGCCGGGGAAACTGTCCTTCAAGACGGTCTGCATCGTCAATGTCGAGGGTTTCCTGGACTTCTACCCGGAGTTCATCGCCGAGGAGTTCCGCAAATACGGCGTAACCTGCCGCTTCGGGACGGTCAACTGCCCCGCCCTCGAGGAGATCCGCCGCAACCCCAGCGAAATGCGATCGGCGAACATCGCCCGCGTCTTCGACCACGACCAAAATCTCGAGGCGCTGGCCGCCGCCATCCGCGAAGCATCCGCCGGCTGCGACGCCGCCATCCTGCCCGCCATCATCGGCATCAACCGCAACGACGCGTTCCAGGCGTTGAAAGGCATGGTCGAGATGCCGCTCTACCTGCTGGCAACCCTGCCGCCCTCGATCCCGGGAATCAAGGCCCAGCAACTCCTGCAACGCCGCTTCCGGGCACTGGGAGGCGAGTATTTCCTGGGCGACACGGTTCTCAGGGCCGAAGTCCATCAACAGCGCGTGCAACGCCTCTTCACGGCCAACCACGGCAACATCACCTTCGAGGCCGACCACTTCGTACTGGCCTCCGGGAGCTTCTTCAGCCGCGGGCTCGTCGCAACCCCAGACCGGATCGTGGAGCCCGTATTCGGCGCCGACACCCTCCATGTACCCTCGCGCGACGACTGGTACACGACGCACTTCTTCGACCGCCAGAACTACCAGGCGTTCGGCGTCCGCACCGACCGCTCGCTGCACGTCGTCAGAGAGGGTAATGCCATCGAGAACCTCTACTGTGCCGGAGCCGGCCTGGCCGGGTTCCATCCCATTCAGGACGGATGCGGAGCCGGTGTCTCCCTCCTATCGGCACTATTCGTTGCAGACCGTATTTCTAACAGCAAGCCATTATGAACATACAGCAAAATACCGTCAGCGAGAACAACTTCGAGCAATGCATCAAATGCACGATCTGCACGGTGTATTGTCCCGTCGCAGCCGTCAATCCCGACTATCCGGGACCGAAACAGGCCGGGCCCGACGGAGAACGACTGAGGCTTAAACAGCCCGACTTCTACGACAACGCCCTGAAGTACTGCATGAACTGCAAGCGGTGCGAGGTGGCATGTCCGTCGAACGTCCGCATCGGCGACATTATCCAGGCCGCACGAATCAAGTACGGCCCGAAACACAACACCTCGGTGCGGAACTTCGTGCTGGCGAACACCGACCTGGTCGGATCGCTCGCCACGCCCTTCGCCCCGATCGTCAACATGGCCGTCGGGCTGAAGCCCGTGCGGATGGTGATGGACAAGGTGATGGCCATCGACCACCGCCGCATATTCCCGAAATACGCCCACGGGACCTTCACCGCATGGTATCGCAAGCACGCCGCGGCACAGCAGGCGGCCTTCCCGCAACAGGTGGCCTATTTCCACGGATGTTACGTCAACTACAACAACCCGCAGCTCGGGAAAGACCTCATCCGCATCATGAACGCCCTGGGATACGGCGTACAACTGCTCGACAAGGAGAAGTGCTGCGGCGTGGCGTTGATCTCCAACGGCCTCTACAAACAGGCGAAACGTCAGGCGCAGACAAACCTCGCGTCGATACGTTCGTCAGTCAACGACTGCCGGACGGATGTCATCGCAACCTCGTCGACCTGCACCTTCACGTTGCGCGACGAATACCCCCACCTGCTACAGCTTCCAAACGACGACGTGCGCGACCACATCGAGTTGGCGACACGCTACATCTACCGGCTGATCCAAGAGGGAAAGGCCCGGTTGAAGTTCCGCGAGGACGCCGCCCCGCTGCGCGTGGCCTACCACACCCCCTGCCACATGGAGAAGATGGGATGGGCCTACTACTCGATCGAGCTGTTGCGGATGATTCCCGGCGTCGAGGTCGTCGTGCTGGACTCGCAATGCTGCGGAATCGCCGGGACCTACGGCTTCAAAAAGGAGAACTACAACACATCGCAGGCTGTCGGCGAACCGCTGTTCCGCCAGATCGAGGCATCGGGCGCCGACATCGTGGCCACCGACTGCGAAACCTGCAAGTGGCAGATCGAAATGTCGACCAGCAAGGCGTGCGAACACCCGCTCAGCATTCTCGCCTCACGCCTCGCATAGACAACCGGAGAAAGAAAAAACTTACAAAACAGTCGGAGCAGGACTTTTATACCCTTATCCGACAGTGTATTGCACCCCGCTCCAACGACCAGGGTCGGCAATGCCAACACAAAAATCACCGGGACCGGAATTTCATACCCGGAACAAAACACAAAGACGAGGGTTACATTTTGTAAACCCTCGTCTTCGCTTTACAGCACATTGCATACAGACTCACAGATCAGAGCCGCCTGAAGCGTCTTGCCAGACCAATACGCGCAATCGATCCAGTAGCATCGGGCCAAAAGAGTGGTATGCCATTTCACACGCTACCGTAAGAGGTTCCGGCAGTTACTTTTCAGCACCATATTCCGAACCATATCGGCGTCCGCCATCGACCGCATCCCGGAAGTTCTGCACCGGACGGATGAAGAAGCGATAGGCATATCTCTTGTCGAGCAACCGGTACTGGTCCGAGGGCCGTGCTTTCCGGCTCCAGGAGTCCGTACCGCCCACTCCGGTCTGCACGAGGTCGATGTTCACCGTCTGGGAATCCTCGAGAACCCGGGCCTCCCCGACATGCTTGGCCTGCTCGAGCTCCTGCTGCGTCGTGTTCCACACGGATACGGACAGCGGATTCTGCCCGATGAACTGAATCCCGGAACCTTTCCGGCCGGTCAATGCGATCCAACGGGTAGCGCAGCGGTTGCCATTCTCCTGCGGATAGACATAATGGGTCATCATCTCCGCCGCAGTCGTCCGGTAGGTCCCGAGGAAGATGCCATCCAGCCGGTCCCGGTAATTCTCCTGGGGCCCCCGGCCGAAATAGGTAATGTCATGGAGTTCGTTCGTGAGCTGCATTTGCATTCCGACACGGAGCGGTTCAGGCACATCGTCGCCGATCTCCAGCCGATACCCGACCTCCAGCAACCCGTCCCCGTACATTGTGTAGTCGAGGTTCAGCACAACCTTGTACTGCAGCGTTTTACGAACATGTACAACGGCCGTGGAGTCGGTCTGTTCGGTCCGGATATCCGTAGAACCGAGGGTGTCGAAATCGTCGGGAGCCGTTTCCCAGAAGCCACACTGCTGGCGGGTTTTCCAGCCACGCCAGTCGTTGTCGGTCGCGGCGCGCCAGAAATTGGGCTTCATCGGCGTCATCAGGAGCGACTGACCGGCCTGTTCGTAACCATCGACATATCCCGTCTTGCCGTTCACGACGATGCGGGTTTTGGCCGCGGAAACGACGATTCCGTCATCGGTTCGCTGCACCTGCGGCTGTTTTTTGCTCTTGTTGCCCGGCGCCACGGCCTGTGGCGTTCCCGGCAGGACGAACTGCTCCGCCGCACAGACGAACCCGGCTTCCGCATAGGGCAATGCCGCCTTCTCATGCGCATAAAGATTCAGGGTGTAGATCGCTCCGGGCTGCTGCTTGAATTTCCGGACCGGAATTTCGACCACCGTGATCTCCCCGGGACGAAGAGCCGCGGCCTCGATCGAACCATCCTGCAGGATGCCCGTTTCGTCCTTAAGCTCCCAGGTAAAATAATAGCGGTCGCTCGTCGCGAAGAAATTGCGGTTTTTAAGCGACACCCGGAATTTCGACAGGTCGTCGGCTGCGAACTCGATGGGCTGATAGACGTATTTGCAGGTCTCGAGGGCCGGTTTGGGCGTGCGGTCCGGGAAAACCAGACCGTTAATCAGGAAATTCCCATCGTTGTGATCCGTCGGGCGTTCGAAGTCCCCTCCGTACCCCCAGTATTTCCGTCCGTCCTTGTCCGTGAGGGCAATTCCCTGGTCTATCCAGTCCCAGATATGGCCGCCAAGCAGCGATTTGTGGGCCCGGATAACGTCCCAGTAATCCTTCATGCCCCCGGTCGAGTTCCCCATGGAGTGTGCGTATTCGCACATCATGATCGGGCGGTCGATCCGCGGATTGAGGGCCATCTCCTCGAGCTCCTTGTAGGTCGGATACATGCGGCTGACAACGTCGACAAAGGCCGGATCGTTGGGATTGGCCCCGCCGACAGGCTCCTCGGGAAGCTGGGCGCCATCGGCGACCACCGCACTGGTGAACACCGCTGCCGAGCTTCGCTCAAGGGGCACATAGAGCGGAGACATCGGCTGCCCCTGCGCCCCTTCGTAATGGATGCAACGGGTAGGATCGTACTCCTTGACCCACCCCGCCATGGCCGCATGGTTGGGCCCGGTCCCGGATTCGTTGCCCAGGGACCAGAAGATGACCGAGGGGTGGTTCCGGTCGCGGATCACCATGCGGGTGACGCGCTCGAGGAACGCCCCGGTCCACGTCGCATCGTTGGAGAGTTTGCCGCCGGTGCCGTGAGTCTCCAGATTGGCCTCGTCGATGACGTACAGTCCATACTTGTCGCACCACAGAATGGGTGCATACCCCTGCATGCGACTATGTAGCATCCAACGGGGCTCTGTTTACTCGAGCATTCACTCCTAATGCCAAAAGCGGTCCGTCGCGGTCCTGCATATTGACAGGTTTGAATTCTTGGCAACTGGGACCTGCGGCAAATCATTTTGCATTTTTCCCGGAGGATGTTCGTGTTTTTCCGGAAGTCCTGGCTGAAAATGGTTATCAGGTCGGTATGACAGGCAAGGGATGGTTTCCCGGAGATCCCGGTCAGAAGGATGGAAAGCCCAGGGAACTGATAGGTAAAAAGTACAACCGGATCAAATGCGATCCTCCGTACCCAACTATTTCGAACATAGACTATTCTGCAAATTTCCGGTTTTTCCTGAAGAAAAGGGATGTGGACAAGCCGTTCTTCTTCTGGTATGGAGGATGGGAAGCTCACAGGCCCTATACACCCGGATCCGGGATTTCGGGAGACAGGACGGAAAAGTCGGTTGATCGGGTACCTGAAATCTATCCTGATTGTGCGACAGTCCGGACCGACATGTGCGATTATGCCTTTGAAATTGAATATTTTGACCGTCATCTGTCTAAAATGATAGAAATGTTGGATCATGAAGGCATACTGGACAATACCATAATTGTTGTCACTTCAGACAACGGAATGTCTTTTCCAAGAATAAAAGGACAGTGTTATTATGATTCGCATCATATGCCGCTT
>DXGO01000054.1 GCA_019113885.1 Candidatus Alistipes intestinipullorum
GGCCGGCATGGACCAGTCGTCGATGGTCATCTCGATCAACACGGATCCCGATGCGCCGATCAACAAGATCGCCGACTACGCCATCACGGGCGACGTCAACGAGATTATCCCCAAGATGATTAAATACTACAAGCAAAACTCGAAGTAATGGCTAATTTCTTTTCAGATAACAAGGATTTGCAGTTCCACCTCGACCACCCGCTGATGCGGAAGATCGTGGAGCTGAAGGAGCGCGGGTTCGCCGAGAAGGACCTTTATGACTACGCTCCGCAGGACTTCGACGACGCGATGGACAACTACCGCCGCGTGTTGGAGATTGCCGGCGGCGTGTGCGGCGACGTCATTGCGCCGAACGCCGAGGGGGTAGACCACGAGGGCCCGCGCGTGGTGAACGACCACGTGGAGTACGCCTCGGGTACGGTCGAGAACATGAAGGCGGTGGTCGATGCCGGTCTGAGCGGCATGACGCTTCCGCGCAAGTACGACGGACTGAACTTCCCGCTCGTGTGCTTCGTGATGGCCAACGAGATGGTGGCGCGCGCCGATGCGAGCTTCGAGAACATCTGGGGCCTGCAGGACTGCGCCGAGACGCTCAACGAGTTCGCTTCTGAGGAGCAGAAGCAGAAGTTCCTGCCGTGGGTATCGGCCGGAGCTACGTGCGCGATGGACCTCACGGAGCCCGATGCCGGTTCCGACTTGGGCTCGGTGATGCTGAAGGCCACTTGGTCGGAGGAGAAGCAGACGTGGCTTTTGAACGGCGTGAAGCGCTTCATCACGAACGGTGACGGGGAGATTTCGCTCGTCCTGGCGCGTACGGAGGAGGGCACGACCGACGCCCGCGGCCTGTCGATGCTCGTCTACGACAAGCGCGACGGTGGGGTGAAGGTGCGCCGCATCGAGAACAAGCTGGGTATCAAGGGATCGCCGACGTGCGAGCTGGTCTTTACGAACGCCCCGGCACAACTGGTCGGCGACCGCAAGATGGGCCTTATCAAGTACGTGATGTCGCTGATGAACGCCGCGCGCCTCGGCATCGGCGCCCAGTCGGTGGGCCTGTGCGAGGCTGCTTACCGCGAGGGCTTGAAGTACGCCCACGAGCGTGAGCAGTTTGGCAAGCCGATCATCCAGTTCGCGGCCATCTCGGAGATGCTCTCGAACATGAAGGCCAAGCTGCAGGGAGTTCGAGCATTGCTTTATGAAACAACACGTTTCGTAGAGATTTACAAGCAGTACACGCACATTTCGCACGAGCGTTCGCTCGAAGGGGAGGAGCGCCAGGAGATGAAGTTCTACAACCGCCTGGCCGACGGCTTCACGCCGCTGGTGAAGCTCTTCTCGTCGGAGTATGCCAACCAGCTGGCCTACGACGCCATCCAGATTCACGGCGGCTCGGGCTTCATGAAGGACTATCCGTGCGAGCGCTTGTACCGCGATGCGCGCATCATGAACATCTACGAGGGAACGTCGCAGCTGCAGGTCGTTGCGGCGATCAACGCCGTAACGAAGGGCACCTTCGCCGAGCAGATCGGGCGTTACGCTGCCGAGAGCTATTCGGAGACGATGGCTCCGGTGGTTTCCAAACTGCAGGAGCTGACCGTGAAATTCTCGGAGATGGTAGCCCGCGTCGAAACGCTCGACAAGGAGGCTGCTGGCTTCAAGGACTTCCACGCGCGGCGTCTGGTCGAGACGGCCGGCCACATCATCATCGGCTACCTGCTGGCGCGCCAGGCATCGCAGACGGAGGGGTACGTCGCTTCGGCGCGCATCTTCTCGAAATTGGCCGAGGGTAAGGTGACCGAGGCCTATACTTACGTCATGCACTCCACGGCTGAGGATGTTGCCCTGTTCAAGGGCGTCGAGCAGGAGTGCTGATCCCGTCATGACTGTTTTGGAGAGGCGTGCATCCCGATCGGGGGGGGGTACGTCTCTCCGTTTTTTTCTTCCCGGACTGTCGTATCCCTGTTTGGGATAGCGCGGTTTTTGCTATATTTGCCCCGAACCTGTAAACAAAATGTTATGATCAGAAAATTGTTGCTGGTTGCAGTGGCGCTCCTGTTCGCTGCGACTACCTTTGCCCAGGGCTCGCGGCGTCAGGAAATCTCGCTGTCGTACGGTGTGGCGCCCGTGACGGACTGGATCGATTCGTACAGCGATCTGTTGACCGGAGCCGTGCTGGGTTCGGATACGAAACTTTCGGGGTGGGGAGCCATTTCGCTGGGGTATAATTTCCGTCTGATCGGGGGACTTCGCCTGGGTGCCCAGGTGATTTACTCCTCGAATACGCAGCAGATCAAGGACTCGAAGTCGGATTTGAAAAACCGCTACTGGTCCGTGATGCCGAACGTGAAATGGAACTGGCTGAACCTGAAGATCGTGTCGATATATGCGCGGGTTGGCGCCGGCGTGACCTTCGCCAAAGGGGAGTACGGGGCGCGCAGCGAATCGTCGACGCAGTTCGCATTTCAGGTGTCGCCGATCGGAGTCGAGGTGGGCGGACGCCTGGCCGCCTATGCCGAGGCGGGAATCGGCACGTCCGGCAGTTTGACGGCCGGTATCCGTTACCGGTTCTGACGGCACGGGTCGAGCCGGGAGTCCATCCCGAGCGCGGCCGCTCCATGAATGGTTCCTCCCGGAGGCCTGCGGAATTCCGCAGGTACCCGGGAGGCTCTGTTTTGACTCGCCGGATGGTGGAAGAAGATGCTCTTTTTCGAGTCGGAGAATGCGGAAAAAAAGCTATCTTTGTCTTGCCGTGCCGGAAATGCGCCGGCCCCCGGTGTATCCCGGAGCAGGTATAAAAAATGTGTTTATGCAACGATTGCTGATCCTGTCGCTTGTCGTTTTATGCGCCGTGTCGTGCGGACGCCGCCGTGTGTCGTCGGGTACGGTGGATTCGTCGGATGTCCCGCATCCCAAGGTTTTCCTGCCGGCCCTTGCGCCCTCGCACCTCTCCCCGGAGGAGCAGCGCGATTACCTGCGGTGGCACTATTGGGACCGTTTCGATTTTGCCGATACGCTCTTCCTGTCGGGGACCGACACCTTGCAAATGATCGATGCGTATGCTCGCTACATCATGCTGATTTCCGATCGCCCTACCGATTCGGCCCCAATGGATTCGCTCATGCGGAAAGCATCCGTGTCACGCCCGATGCTGGATTATTTTGCCATGTTGGCCGAGAAGGTGCTCCACGACCCCAACTCGCCGCTGCGCAACGACGAGTTCTACATCCCGGTCCTGCAGGCGCAGTTGGCGGCGCCGTGGTACGACGAGTACGAGCGCATTGGCCCCGAGTACGATCTGCATACGGTAATGCAGAACCGCGTGGGATACAAGGCCAATGACTTCCGTTACACGCTTGCGTCGGGTAAGACGGGAACGCTCTACGGGCTGCAGGCAGAATATGTGCTGCTGTTCATCAACAACCCCGGATGCCCGATGTGCCGTGAGATTCGGGAAGCGATCACCGCCTCTCCGATGCTCAACGAGATGATCGAGCGCGGCCGCCTGAAGGTGCTGGCGCTCTATCCCGACGAGGACCTGACCGAATGGCGCAATTACCGTGATCAGATTCCCCCGACGTGGATCAATGCCTACGATGCCGGGTGCGTCATCCGCGACCGGGACCTTTACAATCTGAACGCCATTCCGTCGCTCTATCTGTTCGATCGTGACAAGCGGGTGCTGGTGAAGGATTCGGTCGAGGTGCCGCAGATCGAGGAGGTGATCGACCGTCGTGGCTGAGGCACGATATATGTATAGGGAGTGTTTATAGGACTATCAAAAAAGACAATGGAAATTTTATGGATGGTTCGTTGCAAATATGTATCTTTGTAGCGGAAACAGAAACAAACACATAAACACCAACAATTTAAACATTAGAGATTATGGCAAAGAAATGGCGTTGTACCGTATGCGGGTACATTCACGAAGGACCCGAGGCACCCGATCAGTGCCCGATGTGCAAGGTCGGCAAAGATAAGTTCGTAGAGGTAGTGGAGCAGCAGGGTGACCTGGATTTCGTTACGGAGCACAAGATCGGTGATGGCAAGGGTGCCAGCAAGGAGCTCTGGGAGGGCCTTCAGAACCACTTCATGGGCGAGTGCACCGAGGTGGGTATGTACCTGGCGATGAGCCGTCAGGCCGACCGTGAGGGTTATCCTGAGATTGCCGAGGCCTACAAGCGTTATGCCTGGGAGGAGGCTGAGCACGCCTCGAAGTTCGCCGAGCTGATCGGCGAGGTGGTTTGGGACACGAAGACCAACCTCGAGAAGCGCATGAATGCCGAGTGCGGTGCGTGCGAGGACAAGATGCGCCTGGCTCGCATGGCTAAGGAGCAGAACCTCGATGCCGTGCATGACACGGTGCACGAGATGGCCAAGGACGAGGCACGCCACGGCAAGGGCTTCGAAGGCCTCTACAAGCGCTACTTCGGCAAGTAGGCCGATTCTGCAGCGCAAAATATGCGATAGCGCGGATTCTCTCGGTGAGAGGATCCGCGTTTTTTGCCCTGCTTACGTGGAACCGTTGGCTGGCCTTTCTTTTGCCTCTATTTTTTTACGATCAGGGTGATAGCCAATGACAGGAGCGTCAGTGCCGCGCCGGCACCTACCACTCCCGGCCACCCCCAGAGAACCCAGGCGGTTCCGGAGAGCAGGGTGCCGAGCGATCCTCCGATGAAGTAGCAGCTCATGAAGATGGTGTTGATGCGGTTCGAGGCCGATGGGCAGAGCCCGAAGAGGGTCGCCTGGTTGCTTAACTGGATACACTGCATGCCGATGTCGAGCAGCAGGATGCCGGCGATGATCGGCAGGTAGTGGTTGCCGCCTGCGAGAAAGAGCCCCCAGGCTGCCAGTTGCAGGAAGGCACCGAGGAGGTTGAATCGGAAGATGCCCACCCGGGAGATGTACCGGCCTGCGAAGGTGGCGGTCAGCGCCCCGGCGACACCGCACAGGCCGAGCATCCCGACCGTATTGCTGCCGGCCGAAAAGGGAGGCTGGGCCATTTTGAAGGCGAGCGAGGCCCAGAAGCACAGGAACGACCCGAAGGCCAGCGCGGCCCGCAGGGAGTGTATCCGCAGAAGGGGATATTGCCGCACGAGGGTAAGGAGTGAGCGCATCAGTGCGCTGTAACTGCCCCCGAAGTTGGGTGACGCGTCGGGAAGGATGCGATAGATGACCACCCCGCACACGAGCATCATTCCTGCAGCGATGGCATACATCTCGCGCCACCCGATCCATTCGCCGACAGCGCCGCTGACGACACGTGAGGCAAGGATGCCGGTGAGCAGCCCCGAGAGGATGATTCCGACATTGCGGTTTTTGTTCTCGGGCCGGGAGTACTGAGCTGCAAGTGGGATGAAGAATTGCGGAACAACCGAGCATACGCCGATGACGAGCGAACTGACGAGCAATACGCCGATTCCCGAGGCGGTGGCGGTGGCGACGAGCGCAAGGATCAGCAGCAGGAAGTCGATGAACAGGATTCTGCGGCGGCTGTAGAGGTCGGCGAGCGGAATGAGGAAAATCAATCCGAGGGCGTATCCGCACTGGGAATAGAGGGCGATGTGGTTGGCGGCGAGTGTTGAGATACCGAGTTCCTGCCGGATCATGTCGAGCAGCGGTTGGTTGTAGTAAAGGTTGGCTACGGAGATTCCGGCAATGGCGGCCAACGTATAGAGCAGGCTGCTGGGGAATCCTGCACCCTCTTTGAGCAACGGTTTCATGCAGCACGGATTTTGACTGACAAATGTACGGATAAACGACAGAAGTTCCTATATGTCGTGAAAAATAGTTCGGGAGGCTTTTCCCGACAGTGTTTTTTGTGTTGATATTAGGCGTGGGGAGTTTTTTTACATATCTTTGTCCCCTGGCTACAAAACCTGGAAAAATTAAAAACAGATGATGAGAAGTGTTTTCTTGCCGATCCTCGTGTCGGCATTTGTGATGACGGCGGCCTCCTGCTCGAAAGACGACACCCCGGGCGATCCCGAGGGAACCGCCATGCTGAACATGTATAACGAGCAGAATGGAAAGACACTCCTGGACGATTCGGACATCTATATCAACGATGCCGGGAACTTCATCAGCCCGTCGAGCTGCCAGCTCTTCATGCTCGGACAGCGGTCGGGACTGGGCGATGTGGAGGTCTCGGCGCTGAAGAACCCGGCGCCGCAGGTAGCGGTGATGAAAGGATATGGCTATGTAGCCATACGGGGGGCTGTGGCGTATGCATTCCCGTCGCACAACGTGGCACTTCCGCTCAATCCCGATCTCGGCGTGAATTTCCTCAAATTCTATGTCATGGGCAATATCGAGGATGCCGAGCGCGGAACGTTGGGCGCCGTGGTGAAGTTCGTCCTCGGGAAGCCCCGGAACTACTGGCTGCCCGAGTGGGGGTCGACGCCCTATAAGCTGGACTACTCCTCGAAGGGCCTTGGAGATGAGATATCCGTTTCGCTGCCTGGCGACAACTTCGAGGCCGAGCTCTATGGTGAAGGCTACCTTACGTGCGAGAAACGGGGTCGCAACCTGGTCTTCAAACTGCTCGACTGGCCGGCGTATGGCTCCGTAACCTCCTATTACACCTTGCGGCTGCGTGTGGGCGAGAGCTATACGCAGGTCCGCGTAGAGGTGTTATCCTGAGTTTGCGTACCCCGCCAACTAAAAGCGCCCGGAGATTCGTCTCCGGGCGCTTACTGTCTCCATGCGGGGCCTCAGCCCTCCCGACAAACTCCTTTGCGATCCCTTAAGCCGGGGCTCTTGCGGGTATTCCTGTCAACCTCCCCGGAAGATTCTCCACGCAGGCTGAGCACCATCGCCACCTTCCCGAGTACCCATTCGTAGCCGCTGCGGGCTGCACGGGCCACCTCGTAGACCGTTTCGGCCTGAGCCCGGAGCCGATCCAACGTTTCGCGAATCGCCGTCAGGTAGACGACGGCCGCCAGCAGCGCAAAGAAACCTCCCACGATCAGCGCCGCGGCGATCAGCGACCCGACGGCCTGCGTCAGCCATACGAGCAGCGCCGTCAGCAACAACAGTACGGCGATCAGCAGGGAGATGCCGAACAGCAGCAGTGCGACGGCAAACCGTCCGCCCGACGAGGAGTGTTCCATGACCGTGCGGGGTTACTTTTCCTCGCATTGGCAACGTATCTCGTCGATGCGTTCCTCCACTTCGCCGATCTTCTCCTGTACCCGATCGAGTTCGTCGTTGACCAGGTCCTTGATCTTTTTGCGCAGTTCGGGCCCCGACTGCGGGGTGAACAACATGGTGACGGCCGAGCCGATGAGCATGCCTCCGATGAGCGAAGCGATGACAATTCCGGAATTTTTCATACTGATTGATTGTTATAAGGTTCCGGAAGTGAAAGTTGCAAAGTCCGCGCCAAAGCCGTACCTTTGGAGTATGATTGATCCAATTACTGCTGTTGCCTTTACCGGTCATCGCCATTATCGCGGGGAAGCCGGCGAGACGTTGTCACAGACGCTCGAGACGCTCTATTCCCGGGAATTCCGCACCTTTCTGTGCGGGATGGCCTTGGGTTTCGATCTCGCGGTCGCCGAAGCCGTGCTGCAATTGCGGCGCCGGCATCCCGACGTGCGGCTGGTTGCCGTTGTCCCGTTCCGCGGACAGGCAGGATCGTATGGGGCTTTCGACCGGCAGCGTTATCTCTCGCTGCTTGCCGCAGCCGACGAGACGATCTGCCTTTCGGAGAACTACCGCCCCTGCTGCTATCGGATTCGCAACGACTGGATGGTGGAACATGCTTCGCTGCTGGTCACCTGGTACGACGGTTCGGCGGGCGGGACACGCTATACCGTGCGACGGGCCATGCGGCTGGGACGTGAATTGGTGCATCTCCATCCCTCGATGGCGGGTTTGTCGGCCCGAGATCCCGAACTGTTTGAATGATCGGCCCTTCGCGGTACACGGTTTGCCGGAACGTAAAAAGCCCGGCGGGTCTTTCGACCTGCCGGGCTTTTCGGTGCAACTCCCTGCGGGAGCCTATTTCCAGTTCAGAATCTTGTGGAAATCGTACTCCTCGGGGTTGGCGACATACTTCTTGGCAGCCTCGTAGTCCTCGGGGGTAATGGCGTTGAGAATGTTCTCCACCACCGAGGTGAACTTGTCCGAGTTGATGTCTACCAGACGGGGCGGAATCTTGCCCGTGGCAGGATCCTGCAGGTCCTTCAGGTAGAGGGGCGAGACGTTGCCTTCCGAATCCACATAGACCATGCAGCCGGTCTTGCCTTCGGCGAAAAGCTTGTGCACGCCGATACCCAGTTCCGAGCAGTAGGTCAGGTCGTAG
>DXGO01000006.1 GCA_019113885.1 Candidatus Alistipes intestinipullorum
GTCGATGATCTCGTAGGTCTGGCGATCCTTCAAGACCCCGTCCTGGTGGATCCCCGACGAGTGTGCGAAGGCATTCCGGCCCACGATCGCCTTGTTCGGCTGGACCGGCATGTTCATCAGGCTCGATACCAGGTGCGACGCCTTCGTGATCAGGCGCGAGTCGATCCCCGTGTCGATCGCCACGTCCTTATGGCAGCGGAGCGTCATGACAACCTCCTCCAGCGAGGTGTTGCCCGCACGTTCGCCGATACCGTTGATCGTCACCTCCGCCTGCCGCGCACCGTTCAGGATACCGCTCAGCGTGTTGGCAGTCGCCATGCCCAGGTCGTTGTGGCAGTGCGTCGAGATGATCGCCCGATCGATATTCGGCACATGGTCCACCAGGTATTTGATCTTCGCGCCGTATTCGTTCGGAAGGCAGTAACCCGTCGTGTCGGGGATGTTGACCACCGTGGCACCCGCCGCGATGACCGCCTCGACAACCCGCGCCAGGTACTCCACGTCGGCACGCCCGGCATCCTCGGCGTAGAACTCCACGTCCTCGACATAGCGCTTGGCGTATTTCACCGCCGCAATCGCACGCTCGAGAATCTGCTCGGGATTCGAACGCAACTTGTCGTAGATGTGCTGGGGCGAAACACCGATACCCGTATGGATACGCTTCCGCTTGGCAAGACGTAGGGCGTCGGCCGCCACGTCGATGTCCTTCTCGACGGCTCGCGTCAGGGCGCAGATCGTCGGCTCCGAGACGGCCTTCGAAATCTCCAGCACGGAATTGAAATCCCCCGGACTCGAAATCGGAAAACCCGCCTCGATGATATCCACACCGAGACTCTCGAGCAATTTGGCCACTTCGATCTTTTCGGTGGTGTTCAGTTGACAGCCGGGCACCTGCTCGCCGTCACGCAGCGTCGTGTCGAAAATGTACAGTCTATCACTCATACGTAAACCTTGTTATTTCGGGTAAAACTTTAGTGACGCCGCCTCACGCTTCCGTGCGGCAAACGCCACCTTTATCTTCATCTATTCATTCGTATCTCCCTGTCGCCCGTTCCGACCGCTCCAGCATTGCTGCACTTCACATGACATGCAAGCTCTCCCTGTCGTTTTTACTTACGAATCGTAATTCAAATCAGACCGGCCGTTGCGAAACAAGCGATCCACACGCCCTATTCGCGACAAAATGAAACAACAACAAACAGCGTAACTATCTTTGTCTCTTGCAAATATATAAATTATTTAATAATTTCAAAAACAAAACGGCCAAAATATCGCACGAAGAGAAAAACACACCTCCTGTCCGCAGGCACGGGCAGGAGGTACGGAACGGTTACGATCGGCCGGGACGATCGGACAGAGACTATGATTCTCAAAGAGTCAGCGGTTCATAGGGAAGGCCCCACGCCTCGGCGACAGAACGGTAGACGACCTTGCCTTCGACGATATTCAAGCCCAAACGCAACTCGGGATTCTCCTGAGCGGCCCGTCGCCACCCCTTGTCGGCCAACTGCAGCGCGTAGGGAAGCGTCGCGTTGGTCAATGCCAGGGTCGAGGTGCGCGGTACGGCCCCCGGAATGTTGGCCACGCAATAGTGGAGCATGCCGTCGACATAGTAGACCGGGTCTTCGTGGGTCGTCGGGCGCGAGGTCTCGAAGCACCCGCCCTGGTCGATCGCCACGTCGACCATCACCGTCCCCGGTTCCATATCCTTGAGCATGTCGCGCGTGACGAGTTTCGGGGCCTTGGCCCCCGGAATCAGGACCGAACCGATCACCAGATCGGCATGTTTCAGCTCTTCACGGATGTTGTACTCCGACGACATCAGCGTCTTGACGTTACGCGGCATCACATCGGCCAGGTAGGTCAGCCGCTGCAGCGAAATGTCACAGATCGTCACGTCGGCCCCTGTTCCGGCCGCCGTACGCGCCGCCGCCGTGCCCACGACTCCCGCGCCGATAACGAACACCTTGGCAGGTTTCACTCCCGGCACACCGCCCAGCAGCACACCCTTGCCACCACGAGGCTTCTCGAGGAAATAGCGACCCTCCTGGGCCGCCATGCGCCCGGCAACCTCCGACATCGGAATCAACAACGGCAACGTCCGGTCGGCACGCTCGACCGTCTCATAAGCACAGCATACCGAGCCGCTGGCGATCATCGCCCGCGTGAGAGGTTCGCTGCTCGCAAAGTGAAAGTAGGTGAAGACCAGTTGCCCGGCCCGGATCAGTCCGTATTCGGGCGCAATCGGCTCCTTGACCTTCATGATCATCTCCGCACGGGCGTACACCTCCTCGATCGAAGGAAGCAGCTGCGCCCCGACAGCCCGGTAGGCATCATCGGAAAATCCGCTGTTCTCACCGGCCGTGGCCTGCACATAGACCTCATGTCCCCGCTTGATCAGCTCCTGTGCCCCCGCAGGGGTCAGGGCGACACGGTTCTCGTTGTTCTTGATCTCTTTGGGAATACCGACAATCATTTTTCTGGAAGTTTAAAAAGGTTCTTTTCGCCCCTTAAAATAAGAAATTATCACCTGATTCCAAAAAAATCGGGCAGTTTTTCACCGCCCGGATCAAAAACGATATGAAATCGTCAAATAGAACGAACGTGGCCAGGCATAGGTATAGCGCGTGGCATGGGGCGTGTAAAAGGTTGTGTCGCCCGATACGACCCGCCGCACCCGCAGCGATTCGTAGCCCTGATAGACCAGGTCGTCATCGCCCAGCAGGTTGTGCAGCAGCAACGCCACGGTTAGGCGCGAGCGATCGAAATAGAAGGTTTTGAAAAACGATGCGTCGAGCGTCAGGGCGTCATTGAGGCGCTCCTGGCGGGTGAAGGTCTCGAAGGCCTCGGGCGTGATCCCGGCCTGCGAAGCGATGCGGTCGGTACGGCGCAGCGGCATGGGCTCCACGTAGCGGCCTCCGGCATACCCCGCCGAGGCGTTGAAGCCCCACCCTTTCGGTCCGAACCACGATCCTTCGGCCGCCGCCGTCAACTGCGGGGCTCCGCCGATCGTGCAGCCGCCCATGTGGCTCGTCGACCCGCTGTCGACCGTCACATTGTCGACATCGGAAAGCACCGTAACCCGCGGGTCACGGATGTAGCGGTAACGGCCTGCCGAAGCGGCCAGCGACAGCCGCCAACGATACGACAGGCGAAGGTCCGCACCGAGTTCTACGCCGCCACGGAACAGTCCGATACCCGTCACCGCCATGTCGCAGTAGACCGACGCCATGTCGTCGTAGTAACGGCGGGTCTCCAGTCCGTCGAGCGTCATCGCGGCGAAGAGCGTCGCCTGCCAGCTGAACACCTCGCCCGTACGGCGGTAGCCGATCTCGGCGGCATAGGTCCGTTCGCACCGGGGATTCTCCACCGTGCGGTTGTTATAGAGCGGCTGGTAGAAGAGCATCTCCGCCTCGGGTGTGCGCGCCGCAGCCAGTACCGAGCACTCCAGGTACCGCCACGTCGCAAAGGCCCAACCGACAGAAACCTTCAGCGTATAGGGCATGAAGTGCAGCGTGCGCGAAGGGCCGCAGGACTGCGTACCCGGGAAGAGTTCCTTTTCGTAATAGCCCCGGCGAACGACGGCATCATCGCCCAGTTCGGCCGAGGCATCGGCCCGGAAGCGGTCCGAACGGTACTCGGCCTGAAACAGCAGGGCTACGTGCCGGTGCGAGAGGCGGTAGTCGTAGCCGAAACGGTCGCCCTCGACGATGCGCCGGTCGGGATGGCGCAGGTCGTTCTGCAAAAGATTGCCGTAGGTATCGTCGTCGACCAGGTACTGGTCGATGTCGGTCAGGTACCCGGCGCCCAGCAGGTCGCGCAGCTGTTTGTAGGAGCGCTCCCGCTCTCGGCGGTACGACAGCCCGTAGCGCAGGGTCAGACGATCATCGAGGTGCGTCGTGAACAGGACATTGAGCTCGCATCGACCCAGGCGCGTTACCCGGTCCTCCAGCGCATAGACCGCCTCGCCGCCGGCCATGCGGTTCTGGCGGATCAGCTCGTCCCAGTCGATCTGCGTATAGCGCGGATCGCGCGCCAGCCAGGCCTGCTCGGTCTCACGGTCGCCCGTATAGCTCGGCAGGTAACGGTAGTTGTCGGGCATCGGCGTGCGGGCGTCGAACCAGTCGAGCATGCTGTACTTCGTCACCCCGCCCTCGAAGCCCAAAGCGGCGGTCAGCGACGTCGTGGCACTCAACGGCATTTCATAAGTCACCATGCCCAGCGGAACCGCCTCGCGGCGGACACGCGAGTTGCGGACCTTGCCGTCCTGGTATCCCCAGGCGGGATTATAGAGCCGGTCGCCGGTCAGCGTGAAGGCCTCCTCCGAGGAGGAGAGCCGCGTGCCGCGGAGCGACAACGGGGCCACAACCAACAGCGACAGCGCATGCCCGTTGCCGAAACGGCGCGAGAGGTGAAGCCCGGGTGTCAGGGCCCGGGTAAAGACTCCCATGACATGCATGTCGGGACCCATGCGGGCATCGAGCGACGCCGCATAGCGCCAGCCGTCGCCCCAATCGCCACGAAACGATGCCCGGGCGCCGAAGCGGTAGTTGCGGTCGGTGAAACGCGCCGAGACATAGCAGGGTTGCAAGGGCTCATCGTCCCCGAAGCGGAACGTGCGTGTGCCACCCAAGTCGCCCGTCGCGCCCGCAACGGGTGAGATGCCCGCATGTACCGTCTCCTCGGCCCCGAGCAGGCGCAGCGTGGAAAAACTCCGGTACGAAAGCCCGATTCCGGCACAGGTCGCCTGCTCGTCATCATAGCCAAAACCCCGGCGACGGATCATCACCTGCGGCAAGCAGAAACGGGTATGGAGGTCGTAGGTGTCCTGCACCGACTGCACCGCCCGGTAGAAAAGCATAGAATCGGTCGTCAGCATGCCGCGCGACTCCTCCTGCCCGGCATACGGATAGTACTCGTCGTCGGGATACTGGGCCATGGCACCGAGGCTGGCCAACAATGATATGAGCAGGCATCCGATTCGTTTCGGCATACAGAAGCGGCGTTTCGGAGGACAAAAATAGGCAGAATTCGCTCATGACGGACACTTTACCGCAACAAACCTCCGTTTTCGGGGCTACAGCATGCAATACGGGTTCGGAATCCCCGCCTGCATGACAAACCCGTGCCTCCGGGCACCTATAAATATGGATACCTGGAGGCACGGATAGCACAGCGGCGCAAAGCCCTATTGCAAAGATACCGCAGCGCCGTTGCGCTGCATGGCCAGCGTATCGTCGTACTGTTTCTGAAGGCGCACCAGCTCCTCGAGCATCTCCTGCTGCGGCTCTGCATAGGCAGGGTCTCCGTAAAGGTTGTGCAACTCGTGCGGGTCGGCTTGCAGGTCGAAGAGCTCCCAATGGTCGATGTCGTTGTAGAAGTGGATCAGTTTCCAGCGGTCGGTGCTCACGCCGTAGTGGCGCTTGACCATGTGTTCGGCCGGGTACTCATAAAAGTGGTAGTAGAGCGACGTACGCCAGTCGGCGGGATGCTCGCCCCGCAGCAGGGGCAGCAGCGACTCGCCCTGGATGTCCTCCGGGACAGCAACTCCCGCCAGTTCGAGGAACGTCGGGGCGTAGTCGATGTTCTGCACCATCTCGTCGATGTCGCCGCGGGCTCCGCCCGGAAGGCGCATCACCAGCGGCGTGCGGTACGACTCCTCGTACATGAAGCGTTTGTCGAACCACCCGTGCTCGCCCATGTAGAAGCCCTGGTCCGAAGTGTAGACCACCAGCGTATTCTCGGCAAGCCCCGACTCCTCGAGGTAGTCGAGCAGCCGGCCCACGTTGTCGTCGAGCGACTTCAGCGTCTTGAGGTAGTCGCGCATGTAGCGGGTGTATTTCCATTCGGCACGCGCGCGCCCCTGCGGGTTCGAGCGGTAGAACTCCTCGATCAGCGGCTCGTAGAAGCGGTCCCACGCCGCACGCTGCTCCGGATTCATGCGGCCCAGCATGTATTCGTAGGTCCCCTTCAGACGCCCGGGCTTGCCCTCACGCAGCATCTTCAGGTCGTAGACCGGGTCCATGTCGTGGTCCGAAGCGATCGACATCTCCTGTGCCGCTGCGGCGGGGCGTCCCCCGTAGTCGTCGAAGAAGGTCTCCGGCAACTCGAACGTGCGGTCCTCGTACAGCGCCAGGTTGCACGTGTCGGCCATCCAGTTGCGGTGCTGCGCCTTGTGGTGCACCAGCAGGCAGAAGGGTTTCTCGGGATCGCGCTCCTCCTGCAGCCAGTGAAGGCTCTTGTCGGTGATCAGGTTGGTGATGTACCCCTCATTGCGCACCGTGTCGCCCGTCTGCTCGATGAAGGCCGGATTGTAGTAGTCGCCCTGGCCCGGGACAATCTCCCAATGGTCGAAACCCGTAGGAAGGCTCTCCAGGTGCCACTTGCCCACAATGGCCGTCTCATAGCCCGCCGCCTGCAACAACTTCGGGAAGGTCTGCTGCGAGCCGTCGAACACGCATGTCGTATTGTCATAGAAGCCGTTCTTGTGCGAGTGCTTGCCCGTGAGCATGCACGCACGGCTCGGACCGCTCAGCGAATTGGCCACATAACTGTTGGTAAACCGCACCCCCTCCGCCGCTATGCGGTCGAGGTTCGGCGTCGAAGCATACCGCCGGTCGTAGCAGCTCATCATCTGGGCCGTATGGTCGTCGGTCATGATGTAGAGAATGTTCATCGGGCGGGTCTTCGCGGCTCGTTGCTGACCGCATCCCACCAGAGAGGCGGTTGCGGCCACGCATCCGCCCATGAGAAAAAGTCGGTTGGTTTTCATTCGGTTTGATCGGTTATTTCGGTTGCATATCTTCTGCCGGGCAGGAACGACTTTCAAACGGGGTGCAAATCCGGAGTGTCATTCACACGCAAAATTAGGGGAAAACCGACGATTCTACAAGTGTTCGAAGCACTTATCACGGCCCCGGGCATTTGAAATCGTCCGAATCTCCTGCAAAAACGTCCCGACAGGAAGGCTACCTCCGCCAAAGTCCCCGGAACAGGCGCTTTTCCCGGGCTTCGGCGCACCGCACGGGCGCATGGGCAGGGAAAATTTTCCCGCCAGGTCGGCCGTTGAAACGCAGCCTATTTGACCAATCCCAAAAATTGCTATCTTTGTTGTGAAACAACCAAGCAATACGCATTTCCCATGAAACGAACCTCTCTTCTCTCGCTCATCGCACTGCTGCTGGTTCCGATCTTCGCTCCGGCAGCCGAACCCGCCGATCTCCAGCATACGCTCCTGTTCCGCTCAGGCGACCACGGATCGAAATTCTACCGCATTCCCGCACTCGTCACCGCCGCCGACGGCTCGGTCATCGCCGTGGCCGACCGTCGCAACGATTCCCAGGGCGACCTGCCAAACCGGATCGACCTCGTGATGCGCCGCAGCACCGACAACGGACTTACATGGAGCGACCAGATCGTCATCGCGCAGCACACCCCCGACCGCGGATTCGGCGACGCGGCTCTGGTGGTCGACCGCCGCTCGGGCGACCTGATCTGCATCTTCGCATCGGGGTGCGGACTCTGGAAATCCTCCGCCGAAAACCCCCTCGACGTCTGCATCGCGCGGAGCCGGGACAACGGACTCTCCTGGAGCGAACCCCGCTACATCACCCCGCAAATCTACGGCCCCGGATGCGACAACCCCGCGGCAAAACCCATTTCGGGGCTTTTCGCAGCATCGGGACGCGCCCTGCAACTGCGCGACGGAACCCTGGCATTCGTAGTCGCCGCCCACCACACGGGCGAAAAGTGGCCGCCGCTCTACAACTACGTCTGCATCTCGGAGGACGGCGGTGAAAACTGGACCCTGCTGCCCGGAACCCCCGGAGCCTATGGTGACGAGTCGAAAATGGAGGAGCTGGCCGACGGAACCTGGCTTATGAGCATCCGCAACCCCCGGAAAGGATACCGGCTCTACGCCCTCTCGCACGACCGCGGCAAGAGCTGGAGCAAGCCGGAACCGTGGCGCGATCTGCCCGATCCGGCCTGCGACGGCGACATCCTGCGCTATTCGCTCCGCAGCGAAGGGGCCCGCTACAACCGGCTCCTGCACTCCATCCCGGCCGACACTGCCGCACGCCGCAACGTCTCCGTGGCCCTGAGCTACGACGAAGGCGCCACGTGGCCCGTGTGCCGGACCATTTGGGGTGGACCCTCGGCCTATTCATCGCTGACACGCCTGGCCGACGGCTCGATCGGGCTGCTGAGCGAAGTCTATCCCGGCGGCGACGGAGGCTATGAGATCTGGTTCTCCCGTTTTACCTGCGAATGGCTGACCGACGGCAAGGACGACGGGAAATAACAACCGTCCCGCAACAAAACAAAGCCCGCCTCTCCCCTTCGGAAAGGCGGGCTTCGCTATCTTCGCATTCGGCCGTCAAAGCGTCCGGAGCGTCTCGCAGAGCAGGTTCCAGAACTTCGGGACCGTCGCGATCTCGAGCCGTTCGTCGGGCGAATGCACGCCCCGCAGCGTCGGACCGAAGGAGACCATCTCCAATTCGGGGTATTTCTCCAGAAACAGCCCGCACTCCAGGCCTGCATGGATGGCACGCACCTTAGGCTCCACGCCGAACAGCCGCCGGTAAGCGTCGACCGTGACCTCCAGCAGGTGAGACTCGGGATTGGGCGCCCACCCCGGGTATCCGTCCGAATGGGCCACATCGGCACCCGCCAGCGTGAAGACCGATTCGACCATCTGCATGACGTAGGTCTTGGCGCTCTCGACCGACGACCGCTGCGACGAGGTCACCACGATCGTATGATCCCCTTCGAACTTTACCGACGCGAGATTCGTCGAGGTCTCGACCAGCCCCGGAACGGCAAAAGACATGGCCACCACCCCGTTGGGAACGCCGACCAGCGAATAGACCAGCCCGAACTGCGTGCGCGCGTCGAGCACCTCCTCGACCTCCGGCATCTCGTTGAGCGTGATCCTGAAATTCGGCTCCCGGAAGCGGAACTCGTTCTCCAGGTCGGCGGCGAACATGCGGTAACGCTTCACGAACTCCTCCTTGAATTTCGTCGGAATGCCGAAGATCGCATACGCCTCGCGCGGTATCGCATTGCGCAGGTTCCCGCCGCTGAAATAGCTCAGCCGCAGCTCGAAGGACTGCATGCCGTCCCACAGCAGCCGCGCAACGGTCTTGTTCGAATTCACGCGGCCCTTGTCGATGTCGTCGCCCGAGTGGCCGCCCTGCAGGTCGGAGACGTCGACCCGGAAAAACGAGTAGTTCTTCGGAGCCGCCTCCATCTCGTATCGGAACGTGGCGATGGTGTCGATTCCCCCGGCACAGCCGATGAAAAGTTCGCCCTCGTCCTCCGAATCGAGGTTCAGCAGGTACTTGCCCGTGAGCATTCCCTCACCCAGTTCGAAGGCCCCCGTAAGGCCTGTCTCCTCGTCAACGGTGAACAACGCCTCGAGCGGTCCGTGTTCGACCGTCGGGTCGAGCAGCACGGCCAGCGCCACCGCCATGCCGATGCCGCAGTCGGCACCGAGCGTCGTCCCTTCGGCCCGCACCCATTCACCGTCGATGCACGTGCGGATGGCATCGTGCTCGAAATCGAACTCCACGTCGGAATTCTTCTCGCAAACCATGTCCATGTGCGCCTGGAGAATCACCCCCGGATGATCCTCGAATCCCGGCGTGGCGGCCTTGCGCATCACCACATTCCCGATCTCATCCTTGCGGTACTCGATACCGTGCCGTTTGGCGAAATCAACCAGAAATTCGATGATCCGCCCCTCCTTCTTCGAGGGGCGCGGGACACGCGTGATGGCGTCGAACTGTTCCCACACAAGTTGGGGTTCGAGAGTAGAGATTGCTGACATAATATTGTTGTAATTTTCGCAAATATAGAAAAAAACGGTAACTTTGGCAACAGCAATACGACAAGACATGGAATTCAGAATAGGACACGGATACGACGTGCATGCACTGGCCGACGGGCTGAAGCTCGTGTTGGGGGGCGTCGAAATCGAACATGAGAAGGGGTGTGTGGCCCACTCGGACGGCGATGTGGCGATCCATGCCCTGTGCGACGCCCTGCTGGGCGCCGCTGCGCTGGGCGACATCGGGCTTCATTTTCCCGACACGTCGGACGATTTCAAGGGCATCGACTCGCGAATCCTCCTGCAACGGACTGTCGCTCTCGTGCGCGGGAAAGGGTATGAGATCGGAAACGTCGACTGCACGATCCGCATGCAGCGTCCCAAATTGCGGCCCCACATCGGCCGCATGCGCGAAGCGCTCGCCGCGGCGATGGGCATCGACACGGACCGCGTATCGGTAAAGGCCACGACCACCGAGCGGCTCGGATTCGAGGGTCGCGAAGAAGGGGTCTCGGTATCGGCCGTAGCGCTGATATTCAGACCGTAGCACGCCCCGGCCACAGCATCTATCTGGCATCCGGCACCAGACGGCTGTCTCCCCCGCCACAGTATCCCCGAACAACGGCAAGGGCCCGGTTCCGCAATGGCTGCGGCCCGGGCCCTCGTTCCGTCCCGTCCGGCGGCAGGCCGGGATGCGACGGAATTTCGATCGTCAGAAAGATAATCAGTAAAGCTGAGAGATCGTCCCCGAATACTGCACAGGACTATACATCGGATTGGTGATCGTCAGGTTCGCACCGCCCGTCCGCGAGAATATCTCGAAGGTGAAGGTGTAGGTCGAGGCCGAAAAGAGCGATGTCGAGAAGGTCACCATCCACCCCTCCTGCGTCTGCTCGGTCGTGTAGCCCTGCACGCTCGGAACCGTATAGTTGATCACCGTCACGTAATAGGGAGGCACGTATCCCTTGATGTAGGGAAGGCAGATGTCGATCGTCCCGTCCCACACGCCGACATTGAACGACGGGTTCACAATCTGACGCATCGGGCCCGCAGGCTGTCGCTGCATGGTCGTGGGGTTGAACTGGAAATTGCGCGACAGGATGATCGAGTCCATCGTCTTCTCGTAGTTGGCGATGCGCTCCGCACGGCGCTTCTCGCGCACTTCGCGACGCTCCTCCTTGGGCGACAGAACCTTCTTCTGTCCGATCACGGTAACGGCCGCAGCGCAGAGCAGCAGCCCGACAACAAAAATGACTGTTTTTTTCATAGCACGATAAGGTTTGTATCGGCTATGGACGCAAAATCAGTGCCGCAGGCGAATTCCCGTTTCCCGGGCGACGGGATGGCCGCTCCGGACGGCCGGGAGGACACACCTCCTCCTCAGCCGCGCCCAAAGGCTCCCGGACGGAGGTCCGGGCCCGCAGGCTGCCGGGCGCATGCCGGAACAGCGTATCGCCCAGCCCGGAAAACCTATCTCAAAGACCCATCTTCCGGAGGAAGTGGCCCGTATGGCTGCGTTCCGACTGCGCCACCTCGTGCGGCGTCCCGACGGCGATGATCTCGCCGCCGCCCGCCCCGCCCTCGGGCCCGAGGTCGATCACATGGTCGGAAACCTTCACCACGTCGAGGTTGTGCTCGATGACGATCACCGTATTGCCGCGGTCGACCAGCTTGTTGAGCACCTCCAGCAGCAGGCGGATATCCTCGAAATGGAGTCCCGTCGTCGGTTCGTCGAGGATGTAGAGCGTGCGGCCCGTGTCGCGTTTCGACAACTCGGCCGAGAGCTTGATCCGCTGGCTCTCGCCCCCCGACAGCGTCGTGCAGGGCTGCCCGAGCGTCAGGTAACCCAGGCCGACCTCCTGGATCGCCTTGAGTTTCTGGTAGATGGAGGGAATGTTCTCGAAAAACTCCACGGCCATGTTGACCGTCATGTTCAGCACGTCGTCGATGTTCTTGCCCTTGTACTTCACCTCCAGCGTCTCGCGGTTGTAGCGGTGGCCGCCGCACGCCCGGCAGCGCACGTAGACGTCCGGAAGGAAGTTCATCTCGATGGTCTGCACCCCGGCCCCGCGGCACTCCTCGCACCGGCCTCCCTTGACGTTGAACGAGAAACGACCGGCCTTGAAACCGCGAATCTGCGCGTCGGGCGTCATCTCGAACAGCTTGCGGATATCGGCGAAAACGTTCGAATAGGTCGCGGGATTCGACCGCGGCGTGCGGCCGATGGGCGACTGGTCGACCACCACCAGTTTGTCGATGTGTTCGGCACCCTCGATCGAGTCGTACTCCAGGGGCTGGTCGTAGGAGCGGTAGAGCATCTTCGAGAGGATCGGGCGCAGCGTCTCGTTGACGAGCGTCGACTTGCCCGACCCGCTCACGCCCGTCACGCAGATCAGCTTGCCCAGCGGAAACTCCGCCGTGACGTTCCGGAGGTTGTTGCCCCGGGCCCCGCGCAGTGTGATCCGCTCCCCCGTGCCTGCACGCAACGTCGCCGGAATCTCGATCCGCCGCCGCCCCGTGAGGTAGTCCGCCGTGATGGTGTCGGTGTGCAGGATGTCGTCGAACGTCCCCGCCGCAACGATATGGCCGCCCCGGCGCCCCGCCTTCGGGCCCACGTCGACGATGAAATCCGCCGCCCGCATCATCTCCTCGTCGTGTTCGACGACGATCACCGAGTTACCCGCGTCGCGCAACTCCTCAAGGCTGCGGATCAACCGCCGGTTGTCGCGCTGGTGCAGGCCGATCGAGGGCTCGTCGAGAATATAGAGCACGTTGACCAGTTTCGAGCCGATCTGCGTGGCCAGGCGGATGCGCTGGCTCTCGCCGCCCGACAGCGAACGCGACGAACGCGACAACGACAGGTAACCCAGACCCACATCCATCAGGAAACGGAGGCGTTCGCGAATCTCCTTGACGATCTCCTGCGCGATCTTCCGCTCCTTGTCGGTCATCTGACCCTCCACGCCGGCAATCCACTCCGAAAATTCGGCAATCGACATCGCCGAAACCTCGGCAATGTTTTTTCCCGCAATGCGGAACTGCAGCGCCTCCTTCTTCAGCCGCGTGCCGCCGCAGACCGAACATTTGCGGTAGACGAGAAACTGCTCCCGCCACTTCTGGCCGCGCTTCGACTCCTCGTCCTCCGTGCGGCCGATGTACTCCGCAACCCCCTCCCACTGGAGGAACTGACGACCGCCCGAGGAACTGAACTCCTGCAGGTCGACCGTCAACGGCTCGGAATCACCGTATAACACGGCATTCAACGCCTCCTCCGAGAAACTCTCGACCGGGTCGTCGAGCGTGAAGTCGTAACGACGCCCCAGCATCTCGAGAATCGCGAAGAGCATGTTGTTGCGGTATTTGCCCAGCGGCTCGACAGCCCCCTCGCGCAGCGACAGCTTCGTATCGGGGATGATCTTCGCCAGGTCGAAAACGGCCTCCTCGCCCAGTCCGTTGCAGTGGGGACAGGCCCCCTTCGGGGAGTTGAACGAGAAGGTGTGCGGCGCAGGGTCCTCGAAGGCAATGCCCGTCGAAGGGCACATCAGGTGGCGCGAATAGAATCGCTGCTGCTCCGTGCCGTAGTCGTAGACGGCCATCGTGCCCTTGCCCTGGCGCATCGACTCCTTGAGCGAGGTCGCCAGCCGCTCGCGCGACTCCTCCCCCACCACAAGCCGGTCGACCACCAGGTCGATCGTATGAATCTTGTAACGGTCGAGGCGCATGCCGGCCGAAATCTCGCGGATCTCCCCGTCGATGCGGGCATAGATGTAACCCTTGCGGGCCAGCGTCTCGAAAAGTTCCCGGTAGTGGCCCTTGCGGCCCTTCACGACCGGCGCCATCAGCGCAATGCGGCGCCCGGCAAAACCCTCGAGGATCAACTCCACGATCCGGTCGTCGGTGTAGTGCACCATCTCCTCCCCCGTAACGGGAGAGTAGGCACGCGACGCCCGCGCGTAGAGCAGGCGCAGGAAATCGTTGATCTCCGTGACGGTACCTACCGTCGAACGGGGGTTTTTGTTGGTCGTCTTCTGCTCGATGGCGACCACGGGGCTCAGGCCCGAAATCTTGTCGACGTCGGGGCGCTCCATCGTCCCGATAAACTGCCGGGCATAGGTCGAAAGCGTCTCCATGTAGCGCCGCTGCCCCTCGGCATAGATCGTGTCGAAGGCCAGCGACGACTTGCCCGAACCCGAAAGCCCGGTAATGACCACCAGTTTGCGGCGCGGAATCTCGAGGTCCACGTTCTTGAGGTTGTGGACCCGGGCGCCGAATATCTTGATCGAATCTTCCATATATTCTTCCTCTCCTCCCCGCGGCGGATCGTCGCCCGCGGCATCCCTCGAAGCGGGAGGCTCCGCGGCTCACCCCGGCCGGCGGGAAAAAGTGCGTAAAGTTACCACTTTCCCCACGGAAAACCAAATATGTCGAACGTCCGCAGGCCGGAAACACCGGCGGCTGGGCGGCTGACGTACTCCCCTTCCGCGCGCAATGTTTGGATTCGCGCAAAATTAAATGTACTTTTGCACCGGATCAACCGCAACATGTCGCCATGCTCAAAGCCGGACATACGCAAACCCTTACCGTAAATCGCCTGTCGGAATACGGACTCTACCTCGCCGACGAGGAGCAGAACGAAGTCCTGCTTCCCAACCGGTATACGTCGCTCGCCGACAAGGTCGGAGACTCCAAGGAGGTATTCCTCTACCACGACTCCGAAAACCGCCTGGTGGCAACGACCGAAACCCCGCTCCTGCGCGCCGGGGAGGCCGGATACCTCCAGGTCGTCGACAAATCCCCCCACGGGGCGTTCCTCGAGTGGGGACTTCACGGGAAGGACCTCTTCCTGCCCAACCGCAACCAGCAGGGCGGCGTCCTGGTCGGACACCGGTACATCGTCTACCTCTACGAAGACTCCGTCACGGGGCGCTGCGTGGCCACCATGAAACTCAAGTCGTTCGTCAACAACGAATCGGTCAGTGTCCGCCCGCGCGAGGAGGTCGACCTGCTCGTCGCCTCGGAGAGCCCGATCGGATTCCGCGTGATCGTCAACAACCGCCACTGGGGAATGATCTACCGCAACCAGATCTTCCGCACGGTGGCCGTCGGCGACCGCATGAAAGGGTTCGTGCAACGCATTACCGACGACAACCGCATCGACATCTCGCTCCAGCAGGCCGGCTTCGCTCAGGTGAAGGACTCGGCCGAAACCCTCCTCCAACGCCTCCGCGACAACGCGGGATTCCTGCCCCTGAACGACGACAGCGCCCCCGAGGAGGTGGCGCGCCTGACCCAGATGAGCAAGAAAAGCTTCAAACGGTCGCTCGGCATGCTGCTCAAGCGCGGCGCCGTGCGCTTCGAAAACAACGGCATAAAACTCGACACGCATGGCAACGATTAACACCGCCGAGCGGGTCTCCGCCGAACTCTCCGACAACTTCGTCTTCCAGCGTTCGCGACTCGCCTACCACGCCGCCGCCGAACGGATCGCCGGCGAGGTGCTCGAAATCGGTACCGGGTCGGGGTATGGCATCGAAATCGTCGCTCCCCGCGCTTCGCGATTCGTCACCGTCGACAAGCATATCCCGGACGCCGGGCTTCTCCGACTGTCCAACGTCACGTTCCGACAGTGCACGGTGCCGCCCCTCGACTTCCCCGACGGAAGTTTCGACTGCGTCATCTCGTTCCAGGTCATAGAGCACATCCGCCGCGACGCGGATTTCGTGCAGGAGATACATCGCGTGCTGCGTCCCGGAGGGCTGGCCATCCTGACAACCCCCAACGCCCCGATGTCGCTCACGCGAAACCCCTGGCACGTGCGCGAATACACCGCCCCCGAGTTGAAACGGCTTCTCGAAAACCGTTTCCGCGAGGTCGAAATCCTCGGCGTCTCGGGCAACGACCGGGTCATGGACTATTACGAGAAAAACCGCCGCGGCGTCGAACGCATCACCCGCTTCGACCCCCTCGACCTGCAGCACCGGCTGCCCGCATGGATGCTCCGCCTCCCCTACGACCTCCTCAACCGGATCAACCGCCGCAGGCTCCTCAAGGAGAATACGGAGCTCACCTCTTCAATCCGGATGGAAGACTACCGCATCGGGCCCTTCGAGGAGCAGAGTTTCGACCTCTTCTGCGTGGCTACGAAATAGAAACTGCACCTCCTCCCTGGGTTCACACCCGCCGTTACAACCCCGATTCCGCCGTGCGGATCGGGGTTTTTCAGGTCCATCGGTTCGTGAAGCAGGTTTTTTCACGATTTTAACTGGTTAACGTCCATACACTTACAAAATAACGGAGATTTTTATTAACAAAATTGTTGATTATTTCGTTTTCAAACCATATCTTTGCATTAACAATTCTGTTAACAAAGCCCCAGAATTCATGAAAGGGAAACACTCCGCAAACAAGGAGCAGGCGATTCTCGAAGCTGCCGAAAGGGAATTCATCGCCAAAGGCTTCGCCGGGGCCCGGACCACCTCCATCGCCCAGGCGGCAGGCGTGACACACGCCATGCTCCACTACTACTTCCGGACCAAAGAGCACCTCTTCGAGCGCATCCTCGACGAGAAGATGCGCCTGTTGGGGCACTCAATCCTCACGACATTCGGCGACGTCAACCTGCCGCTGCAGCAACGGCTCCGGGAAGGAATCTCCAACCACTTCGACTTCATCGCCCAAAATCCCGGACTGCCCCGCTTCATCGTCAACGAGGTCTTCTCAGCCCCCGAACGCTACGAGGTCATGCAGCACCGCATCGCCGAAATCGCCGGCGCGATACTCTCCGACCTCCAGCACGAACTCGACGCCTCGGCCGCACGCGGAGAGACCGATGCGGTCGACGCCCGCATGCTGATGCTCGACATCGTGTCGCTCAACATATTCATCTTTATCGGCGAGCCGATCATCCTGCCGATCTTCGCCGGGGCGGGACCCGCAGAACGGGAAGCATTCCTGGCCCGCCGGAAAGCCGAAAGCATCGAAACGATCCTCCGCAGAATCCAAAAAAGCAACCCATGAAACGCATCCCCATTCTCTTCGCGGCACTGCTCCTCGCGTCGCCGATCCACGCCCAGCTCACGCTGGAGGAGTGTTGCCGCCTGGCGCGGGAGCACTATCCCGAAATCAGGCAGTATGACCTGATCAGGAAGAGCAAAGAGTACACCCTCTCCAATGCCAACCGCGCGTATCTCCCGCAAATCGACTTCGCGGCCCAGGCTACCTGGCAATCCGCCGTGCCGGCGCTTCCCGACGCACTGACCGGCATACTCGCCCAGCAGGGCGTCGACATGCCCGGACTGCGCAAGGACCAATACCGCGTCGGGGTGGATGTGAGCCAGTCGCTTTGGGACGGCGGGCAGACACGTGCCGCAAAACGGCTGGCCGAGGCCGAGGCCGCCGAACAGGAACGCGCTACCGATGTCGACCTCTATGCCGTGGAGGGACGCGTGAAGGAACTCTTCTTCGGCATTTTGTCGCTCGACGAGCAGGTCCGGCAGACCGGGCTCACGCAGCAACTGCTCCAAAGCAACCTCGACAAACTCCGCGCACTGCAGCGCGAAGGTGTGGCGATGCCCTCCGACGGCGATGCCGTAGAGGCCGAGCTGCTCGCCGCAGGGCAACGCCGCCTACAGGCCGAAGCCACCGCAAAGAGTTTCCGCCGCATGCTCGGGATCTTCATCGGCAGGGAGCTGGACGACGAGCGTCTCGTGTGTCCGGAGGCGGAGGCCCCCGCTCCGGAAAGTCCTTCCCGACGTCCGGAACTGGCGCTGTTCGAGGCCTCGGCGGAGCGGATCGACATCGAACAGCAGCGCGTCCGCGCCGCCTCAAGACCCCGCTTCGGGCTCTTCATACAAGGGTACTACGGCTATCCGGGCATGGACTACTTTGAAAGCATGCGTTCGGCCGACTGGAGCTGGAACGCCATGGCCGGCATCCGCATGAGCTGGAACTTCGGGGCATACTACACGAAGCGCAACTCGCTCGAAAAACTCCGCACTTCCCGCCGTCAAATCGACATCCAGCGCGACATCTTCCTCTTCAACACCCGCCTGAAGTCCACCGAAGAGTCAGGCGAAATCGTCCGGTTGCGCAGGGCCCTGGCCGACGACGACCGCATCGTCGCCCTGCGCCGCGCGGTGCGCGAAGCCGCCGAAGCGAAGCTGCGCAACGGCGTCATCGACACCAACGGGCTGCTGCAGACCATTACCGACGAGGCCGCGGCCTCCCTCAACCGATCGGCCCGCGAAATCGAGCTAACGAAAGCCATCTACGACCTGAAACATACGTTGAACCGCTAATTCCCCCACAAACCATGAAACAAACGATATTCCTGTGCACTGCACTTCTGGCGGCCGGAGGTTGCACGCCGGCATCGGATTCCGAGGCTTCGGGAACCTTCGAGGCAACCGAGATCGTCGTCTCGGCAGAGGCTTCGGGACGCATCCTCGCCTTCGAGGTCGAGGAGGGAGACTCCGTGACGGCCGGCGTGACGGTCGGGACCATCGACTCCGTGCAGCTCTACCTGCAGAAACTCCAACTCGAACGTCAGCAAGCCTCGGTGCGCTCAAACCGCCCCGACATCGAGAAACAGGCAGCCGCCCTGCGCGAACAGATCGCCAAACAGCGGACCGAACGACAGCGTATCGAAAACCTGCTGAAGGAGCACGCCGCAACGACCAAACAGCGGGACGACATCGACGCACAGATCAAGGTGCTGGAGGGTGAACTCGACGCGCTGCTCTCGACGCTGCGCAACAACGCGGCGGCAATCGACGAGAACGCCTCGGCCCTCGACCTGCAGATCGCACAGATCGAGGACCGGTTGGCCAAATGCCGCATCGCCGCGCCCGTGTCGGGAACCGTCCTGGCCAAATACGCCGAGGCCGGGGAGCTGGCATCGCCGGGACGGCCGCTGATGAAGGTCGCCGACCTGAGGAGAATCCACCTGCGGGCCTACGTGACCTCGGCGCAGCTCGCCTCGATCCGTCTGGGGCAGGCGGCCACCGTAACGGCCGATTTCGGCGACGGGCAGCGCTTCGAGTATCCCGGGCGGGTAGCCTGGATCGCCCAGGAGAGCGAATTCACCCCCAAGACCATCCAGACCTCCGACACACGCGCCAACCTGGTCTATGCCGTGAAGATCGACGTCGTGAACGACGGCCGGCTGAAACTCGGGCTTTACGGAGAGGTATCCTTCGAATAACCCAGCCCGTCATGGAACCCGCCATCCGCACAGAGGGGTTGACCCGACGATTCGGGCACGTCATGGCCCTCGACGGTGTGTCGTTCGAGGTGCGCCGCGGCGAGATGTTCGGGCTGATCGGGCCCGACGGCGCCGGGAAAACCACCCTCTTCCGACTGCTCGCCACGCTGCTGAAACCCCACGCCGGAAAAGCCTCGGTCGAGGGACACGACATCGTCGCCGACTACCTCGCCATCCGCAGCCGCGTAGGCTACATGCCTGGGAAATTCTCGCTCTACCCCGACCTTACGGTCGAGGAGAACCTCGACTTCTTCGCCGCGCTGTTCGGCGTCCCAGTCGCCGAAAACTACCCCCTGATCGAACCGATCTACCGCCAGATCGAACCCTTCCGCACCCGGCGCGCCGGGCGCCTGTCGGGCGGCATGAAACAGAAACTCGCCCTGTGCTGCGCGCTCATCCACCGCCCGGCGGTGCTGCTGCTCGACGAACCGACAACGGGCGTCGACGCCGTGTCGCGCAACGAATTCTGGGAGATGCTCGCCCGGCTGAAGGCCGAGGAGATCTCGATCCTCGTCTCGACCCCCTACATGGACGAAGCGTATCGCTGCGACCGCGTCGCCCTGATCAACGAAGGCCAACTGCTGGGCATCGACACCCCGCAGCGGCTGGTCGGGACGTTCGACGACCCGCTCTATGCGCTGCAGGGGGACGACATGTACGGGCTGCTGTCCGCCGCCCGCGGATTGCCCGGGGTCAGAAGCTGCCATCCGTTCGGGGAGACGCACCACCTGACAACCGACCGGGGTGTCGACCCCCGGCAACTCGCCGAGGCGCTGGCCCGGCAGAGATTCACCCATGTCTCGATACGCCCCGTCGACGCCGGAATCGAAGACGTATTTATCAAACGCATGTGCCATGACTGACGACACGATCCTCTCCTGCAGGGAGCTGACCAAACGATTCGGCGACTTCACGGCCGTCAACCGGATATCCTTCGACGTACACCGCGGCGAGATATTCGGGTTCCTCGGGGCAAACGGCGCCGGGAAAACAACCGCCATGCGGATGTTCTGCGGGTTGAGCTACCCCACCTCCGGAAGCGGGACCGTCGCAGGGTACGACATCGCTACCCAAAGCGAAGCGGTCAAACGCCATATCGGATACATGAGCCAGCGCTTCTCGCTCTACGACGACCTCACGGTGCGCGAGAACATTCGCCTCTATGCGGGCATCTACGGGCTTTCGAACCGCCAAACGCTCCGCCGCATGGCCGAGCTGCTGGCCAGGCTCGACTTCCGGGCCGAAACCGACACGCGCGTCGGAGCCCTGCCGCTCGGATGGAAGCAGAAACTCGCCTTCTCGGTAGCGATGCTCCACCGCCCCGAGATCGTCTTCCTCGACGAGCCCACGGGGGGCGTCGACCCCCTCACGCGCCGCCAGTTCTGGGAGATGATCTACGAGGCCGCAGCCGGCGGTACGGCCATCTTCGTCACTACGCACTACATGGACGAGGCCGAATACTGCTCGCGCGTCTCGATCATGGTCGACGGCGAAATCCGCGCCCTGAGTACACCCACCGAATTGAAACGCCAATTTGCCGCACGGTCGATGGACGAGGTGTTCCGAGCCCTGGCCCGCAGCGCAAAACGTCACGAATGATGAACGGCTTCCTCCATTTCGTCCGCAAAGAGACACTCCACATCCTGCGCGACGTCCGCACGCTGCTCATCGTGCTGCTGATGCCCGTCACGCTGCTCCTCCTCTTCGGGTTCGCCATATCGACCGAGGTCCGCAACATCGACTTCGCGGTGTACGCCCAGCACCCCGGCGAAGCGGTCCGCCGGCAGGTCGAGCGTATCGCCGCCAACCCCTATTTCACCTTCCGGGGAGCGGTCACACCCGGGGAGATCGACCGCGCGCTGCGGCGTGGCGACGTCGATGCGGTCGTCGTATTCGGCAAGGATTTCGGGGAAAACCCCGGAAATGGTTTCGGCGGCAGGCTCGAAGGAACGGGGCAGGAGCACTCCGCACAGGCCTCCACCGCAGGAGGCGCCGCCGTGAGGCTGATCTTCGACGCCTCGAATCCCAACAACGCCGGAACCGGAGCCGGGTACCTGCAGAACATCCTCACGGCCGGAGAAACCGCCGCAACCCCTGATGTACGGATGCTCTACAACCCGCAGATGGAGAGCGCCTACAACTTTGTGCCGGGAATCATGGGGTTGATATTCATGCTAATCTGCGCGCTGATGACCTCCGTATCGATCGTGCGCGAAAAAGAGAGCGGCACGATGGAGGTATTGCTCGTCTCGCCCGTGCGCCCGCTGCGCATCGTCGTCGCCAAGATGCTCCCCTACTTCGGTCTCTCGTGCCTCGACCTCGCAACGATCCTCCTGATGGCCCGCTACGTGCTCGGAATCCCGATGACGGGAAGCATCGCGGGAATCGTCGGCATATCGGTGCTCTACCTGACTCTCGCGCTTGCTCTCGGACTCTTCATCTCGACCATCACGCAACGCCAGATCACCGCCCTGCTCTGTTCGGCCATGCTGATGCTCATCCCCCTCATCATGCTCTCCGGAATGGTTTTCCCGATCGAAAACATGCCCGGAATCCTGCGCGGGCTCTCCTGCATCATCCCCGCACGGTGGTACATCGACGCCATCCGCAAACTCATGATCGAGGGGTTGCCGTTCACCGCGGTGCTCGATGACTTCGCCATCCTCGCGGCAATGACCGCAGCCCTCGTCGGCGTGGCCCTCAAAAAGTTCAAAGACAGACTCGAATGACCATGAGAACCCTCCTCATACTGCTCGACAAGGAGTTCCGGCAGTTCGTCCGGAACCCGATCCTGCCCCGCATCGCCCTGATATTCCCGATCATCGTCATGCTCGTAACCCCCTGGGTAACAACCATGGACGTGCGGAACGTGGCCGTCGCGGCCGTCGACAACGACCGCTCGTCGCTCTCCGGAAGGCTCCTGCAGAAGATCGAAGCCTCGGACTACTTCTCGTTCCACGGCCTGGCATCGGATTTCTCCGGGGCCCTGCGGCAACTGGAACAGGGAAAGGCCGACATCATCCTCGAAATCCCCGAGGGCTTTGAGCGTTCGCTCCTCGAAGGCCGGCCCGAAAAGATCAGCATCACGGCCAACGGCGTCAGCGCCCTCAAGGGCGGCCTCGGAGCCCAATATACCGTGCAGGCGGTTGCGCAGACGCTCCGCGAGTTCGCCCGGGAACACGGCGCGGAACCCGCCCCGGATGCAATCGTCGTCGAGAACCGCTTCAACCCGACACTCGACTACCGGCACTTTATGATTCCGGCGTTGATGATCATGCTGCTCATCCTGCTCTGCGGCTACCTCCCGGCATTGAACATCGTGAGCGAAAAGGAGACCGGCACGATCGAGCAGATCAACGTCACTCCCGTCTCGCGGTTCATCTTCACGCTCGCCAAACTGATCCCATACTGGATTATCGGTGTGGTCGTACTTGCTCTGGCCATGCTCCTCGCATGGAGCATCTACGGACTCGTACCCGCAGGATCGGTCGGGGCGATCTTCCTGGCCGCCGCGCTCTTCATCCTCACGATGTCGGGGATCGGCGTTACGCTCGCCAACGGCTCCTCGAACATGCAGCAGGTGATGTTCGTCATGCTCTTCATCATCATGGTCTTCGTCCTGATGAGCGGGCTCATCACTCCGGTCGAGTCGATGCCCGCCTGGGCTGAGCGGATCACCCGGCTGCTGCCCCCGCGGTACTTCATCGAAACCATGCGGGGCATCTACCTCAAGGGGGCGACAATCGCGGACCTCGGGTCGAATTATCTCGTTCTCAGCCTCTTCGCCGTGCTGTTCAACACACTGGCGGCCATCACCTACAGGAAGCAACGATAAAGGCCCCGCTGCCGGACGGCAGCAGGGCCTGTAAAAAAAGCGATCGGAGGTTCCGGACACGCGTCCGCCTCTCCGCGCTTTGCGGGAAGGGGACATACCGGCACCGGGGCGTGGCAACGGAATCCGACGGTACCGATATGGTGTCCGGCGATCAACGCGCCGTGTCGGCGAAACGCAGTTTCACCAGGATCGGAGCATGGTCCGAGACATAGCCGCCGTCGAGCGTATCGGGCAACACCTCATGGAGAAGGGTCTCGAATCCGTCATTCACGAAGACATAGTCGATCAGCTGGCGGTCGGCTTCGGGAACATGCCCGAAACCCGAGAAGCTCCAGGAGGTACCTCTCCGTTCGGCCGCAACGTCACGCGTGTGATACAACACCCCGCCCTCGATCACATGGGCGATGACATCCGACTCGGGATTGGCGTTGAAATCGCCCGTCAGCACCACGGGGCGGCCTCCCGACAAGGCGGCGATACGTTTCATCAGCAACGACACCCCTTCGCGCCGGGCTGTCTCTCCGACATGGTCCAGGTGGGTGTCGATAAAAAAGAGTTCCCGACCCTTGCGGTCACGCAGCACCGTCCAAGTTGCCAGGCGCTCGCAGGCGCCGTCCCAACCTTTCGAACCGACCACCTCGGGAGTCTCGCTCAGCCAGAATACGCCCCAGTCGAGCAGTTCGAAACGATCCTTGCGGTAGAATACAGCGTTGTACTCGCCCTTTTCACCGCCGTTGCGGCCCACACCGACCTCGGCATAGGTGTCGGGCAGCAAGGCTTTCAGGTCGTTGAGCTGGTTATTCAGCAACTCCTGTGTGCCGAAAATGTCGACGTCGTGGGACACGATGACCTCGGCAACCCGTTCGCGGCGATAACGCCAGTTGTTCTCCCCGTCATCGGGATTGTCGTAGCGCATGTTGAACGACATGACGGTCAGTTCCGCAGCCGGTTGCCTGCCGCAAGACATCATGCAGAACAATGGCATCGCGGCAGCCATTAAAATCAGATACTTTTTCATGGGCCTCTGTGTTTTTAGTTAAATCAGGTTAGATTCGGCGTCGGAGAGTTATCCCCGCAGCTCGAATATGTTCGGACAAATATACGCTTTTTCCGCATCATTCGGGCCTTTCCATACATGAATTTTTGGTTACGCGGCAAAAAAGGGCATAAAAGCCTCACATGAGGATGCAAAAGTCGAAAATCTTCTCTCTGAAGAGGAAGGGGAAAAAGCGTACATTATAATTAAAGCCGCGTGCCGAGCTTTTCAGTCCGGTCTCAGAGGGATATTGTTCATACATATAGAAAGCTACATCAGAACGGCAGCCTCACTTCGTACGCGGTTTATTGCCCGAGTCGAGCCGCTGACGCCACTTCTCGCGCGCCAGGGCCTGCATGTCAGCCACCGTATCGGTCTCGTCGACGATCTCCAGCCCGAGCAGCGTCTCGATCACGTCCTCCATCGTCACGATGCCCTGGAAACAGCCGTACTCGTCGTGTATCTGCGCAATGTGCTCCTTGCGCTTGAGCATCTCCTCCCAGATCGCCGAGACCGTCTCGTCCTCCGAAAACGACAGTACCGGTCGGCGAATGTCGGCCAAGTGTACGTCGAACCGGTCGTCGGCCAGCTCTTCAAGCACGTTCTGCTTCAGCACGTAGCCCGTGATGAAGTCAGGGTTGTCGGCATAGACCGGAATGCGCGAGTAGATGCGGAACAGGCGGTTGGCATAGAACTCCTTGAGGCTCTGCCGCTCGGAGGCCGTTACGGCGACCGTGCGGGGCGTCATGATGTCGCGTGCACGCACGCTGCCCAGGCGAAAAAGGTTTTGGATGATCTTGTCCTCGCGCGCCTGGAAGACCCCCTCCTTCGTCCCGACGCTCACCATGGCCGAAACCTCCTCGCGGCTTACTGACAGGGGTTGCTTCTTCGACGAGACGAGGCGCGTGATGAGTTCCGAGAGCAGCACCAGCGGGTAGCAGACGATGATCATCCCCCGGATAAACGGAGCCGCCCACATGGCCAGTTGCCGCCAATAGCAGGCCCCGACGGTCTTCGGGATGATCTCCGAGAGCACGAGGATCAGGATGGTCAGCACGGCAGATATGATGCCGAAATAGGCTTCGCCGAAAACCTTCACGGCCTCGGCACCGACGCCCGCGGCGCCGATCGTATGGGCAATGGTGTTGAGCGAAAGAATCGCCGAAATGGGTTTGTCGATGTCCTGCTTCTGACGCATCAGCAGCGAGGCGTATTTGGCTCCCTCGCGCTGCTTCATGGCGATGAACGACATGGGCGCCGAGAGCAGCACGGCCTCGAGAATCGAACACAGAAACGAGATGGCAAGGGCTGCCGTAAGGTATAAAAGAATAAGTTCCATAAAGAATTTGAATGAATGACTGAAAGGCGCATGCCGCGCATGCGCAAAGATGCGGCAGGTTCCGGCACGGTGCCGCAACCCACAGAATGCCCCAACGGACGGGAACCTCCGGGAATCAAATCCGATAAACGCAGTAGAGGGAGTAGTGGGCCCGCAACAGGCGGCAGGCAGTCGAAGCATCGGTGCGGGAGGTGTGCCGGTATCAAGCGGCGACAGGCGTCGGGCCACTATCGGGCAGCGGGCGCATCAGCCGCGGGGCACGCAACAGGCAGGCACGCCCGGCCCTCGGGGCTTCGGCGAAATCCTGCTCCTCGACCAGTTCAAGACCCGATGAAGCGACGGAATCCTCCCCTTCGGAAAGCACGGCCGCAGCGCAAGGCTCCGCAGTCTCGAAGAGCGACGCGGGATGCGAGGCCCCGCACGCCTCGGCAAAGGCATCCACGTGCAGGGTGACCAGAAGCAGCAGCATGCTCAGGCGCGCAAACAACGTATGTCGGAAGGTCTCCAATCGGATGGAATTTCGCCACAAAGACTAGGAATTTTCCGGCAAATCCAACTATTTCCGCGGACGAATCGACTCCCCGGGCGAAACGGGACCGGAGATTAAGGCTCGATGACCGGCAAAAAAATCCCGGACACTTTTCGGGTATCCGGGAAGACCGTTCATGCAGGCCGCGCCGTTATGCCTGCGGTGTCGGGGTGTCGCCCGACGAGTTGCCCTGCCCGTTCGCGGGCTTGTTGCCCCGGTGACGGTTGCGGCCCCCGCGATGACGCCGCCTGCGTTTCGACGTCCCCTCCCCCGTCGGAGCGGCTCCCGATACGGAGGCATTCGTCGTCGCGGCATTCGTCGCAGCCGAAGATGTTACGGGAGCAGCGGACGTTGCGGCGGCATCCTGCGGTTGTGCATCGCGCGGCGCCGAGCCTCCGCGCGGTTTGTCGCGCAGGCGGTCGCGACGTCCGCGGCCGTGGCCACGGCCGTCACCGCCCTTGCTGCGGCTCCGGCTGCCGCGGCCACCTCGCCCGCGGTTCTCCTCGGGAGCGTATTTCGGGCCCTCGCCCACGCTCGCCGGAAGCTCCGCCTTGCGGATCTCCCGCTCGATGAACTTCTCGATCTGGTGAAACTTCCCCTGCTCCTCCTCGTTGACGAAGGTCATGGCACTGCCCGTCGCGGCGGCACGTGCCGTACGGCCGATGCGGTGGATGTAGTCCTCCGGGTCGTGCGGAACGTCGTAATTGATTACCAGGCCGATGTCCTCGATGTCGATGCCCCGTGCCACGATGTCGGTCGCCACCAGAATCTTCACCTTGTTGTTCTTGAAATTCAGCATCACCTCCTCACGCTGCGACTGTTCCAGGTCGGAGTGCATCGCCGCAACATCGAGCTTCATTCGCTTCAGCGTGTGCGCCAGTTCCTTGACCTTCAGCTTCGACGACGAGAAGATGATCGTCTTCGACTCCATGGGCTCGGCAAACAGCTCGCGGATGATCCCCAGCTTCTGGCTCTCGTAGCAGATGTAGGCCGACTGGTCGATCGCCTCGTTGGGCTTCGAAATGGCGATGTTCACCTCCACGGGATTGCGCAGGATCGTCTT
>DXGO01000055.1 GCA_019113885.1 Candidatus Alistipes intestinipullorum
AACTTGTTGATGCAGGCTACCGAGTCGCCGCCGCCGATGAGCGAGTAGGCGCCCTTCTTCGTAGCCTCGGCGATGGCCAGGGCCACCTCCTTCGAGCCGGTGGCGAACTTGTCGATCTCGAAGACGCCCACGGGGCCGTTCCAGAGGATCGTCTTGCAGCCGAGGATGTGCTCGCGGAAGATCTTCTTGCCCTCATCGGCGATGTCGACACCCTCCCATCCGTCGGGAATATTGTCGGCCGGGGCCGTCGAGGTGTTGGCGTCAGCCGAGAAGGCGTCGGCGATCAGTGCGTCGGGCGACATGACGAGCTGCACGCCCTTCTGCTTGGCCAGTTCGAGGATTTCGAGCGCTACGGGGAACATGTCGGGCTCGCAGATCGAGTTGCCGACCTTGCCACCCTGGGCTGCGGCAAAGGTGTAGGTCATGCCGCCGCCGATAACGATCGAATCGACCTTCTCGATCAGCGCCTTGATCACGCCGATCTTGGTCGAAACCTTCGAACCGCCGATGATGGCGCAGAACGGGTGCTGCGGGGCCTCCATGAGCGACGAGATGGCCTTGACCTCCTTCTCCATCAGGTATCCGAACATCTTGTCGTTGGGGAAGTGCTTGGCGATCAGGTACGTCGAGGCGTGCTTGCGGTGTGCCGTACCGAAGGCGTCGTTGATGTAGCAGTCGGCGTACGAAGCGAGCTTCTTGACGAACTCCTTCTGCGGACCCTCCTTCAGGGCCTTCTTGGCGGCATCCTTCTCCTCCTTGGTGGCGTCCTCGGCAAGGCCGCGGGGTTTGCCCTCCTCCTCGGCGTAGAAACGCAGGTTCTCCAGCAGCAGGACTTCACCCGGCTTGAGGTTCTTGGCCATTTCGGCAGCCTTCTCGCCCATGCAGTCGCCGGCGAACTGGACCTTCACGCCGAGGTTCTTCTCGATGGCCGGGATGATCTGCTCCAACGAATATTTCGGATCGGGGTTCTTCTTCGGACGGCCCATGTGCGACATCAGGATCACGGCGCCACCCTCTGCGAGCACCTTCTTGACGGTGGGCATGGCGGCACGGATACGCGTATCGTCGGTCACTTCGCCCTTCTCGTTGAGGGGCACGTTGAAATCCACGCGGATGATCGCGCGCTTGCCTTTGAAATCGTAGTTGTCGATCGAAATCATAGCTCTTTGAGATTTAAGTATTTTGTAGGAATTCAAGTTCATTTCCGAATCCGCGACAAATTTAGGAAATTATTTCAAGAAATCTGTTATCCGAATAACAGAAAATTGATCTTCACGGCGAAAAAAACGGGTCGCGTCGTGCGGCCCGTCGTTCCGGCGGAGGGGGTCAGTATTTGTACCGTACCCATTTGAACAACTCCTTGAGTGTCGGTTTCTTGCCGTACATGAAGATGCCCACGCGGTAGATTTTCGCGGCGAACCAGACCATCGCCACGAACGAGGCGTAGAGCACCGCGAGCGAGAGGATGATCTCCCACCACGGAATGTCGTAGGGGATGCGGGCCATCATCACTACGGGCGACGTGAAGGGGATGATCGAGAACCAGAAGGCCATCGGGGAGTTGGGGTCCTTGATGACGGCGAGCATCATCAGCAGCGCGAGGATGATCGGCAGCGTGATGGGCATTTGCAGCTGCGAGGCGTCCTGGACGTTGTCGACGGCCGAGCCCACGGCAGCAAACATCGCCGAGTAGAGCAGGTAGCCTCCGAAGACGAAGAGCAGCAGGCAGACGAAAATCTTGAGGATGTATCCCAGGTCGGACATGGCGGCTACGGCCTGCAGCATTTCGGGGTCCATGCCGCTGGCGGCCGCTGCGTCGGGCATGCCCTGCTGCATGGCTGCGACGCCGGCCATTGCATCGGCGGGCATCAGGTGGGGCATCACGAAGGTGCCTGCGGCGATGATCAGCACGCCCCAGATGAGCACCTGCACCACGGCTACCGCGGCCACGCCGAGAATCTTGCCCAGCATGAGGTCGAACGGCCGCACCGAGGAGACCATCACCTCCAGCACGCGGTTGTTCTTCTCCTCGATGACCGACTGCATGACCATCGAACCGTAGATCAGCAGGAACATGTAGAGAATGAAGCCGAGGATGTAACCCGCCACGGTCGCCACGGTCGACGACTGCGCCTGCGTATCCTCCTCCTGCGACTTGTCGTTGCGGAAGGTCTGCAGCGTCACGGAGGTCTTCACCTCGTCGAGAATCCGGTCGAGGTTTTCGATGTTGTAGGCCTTGAGCTTTTCGGTTTCGAGAATCTTCTCGATCTGTTCCGTGATGTTGCTCTCGACCGACATCGAGGTCGACGAATTGGCGTAGAGGCGCACGTTGTTGGAGTTTTCGAGGATGTCGGCGCCGATGACCAGCACGCCGAAGCGGTCGGTAAGCTCCCGGCGGGCCTCGTCGGGCGTCAGATCGGTGGTCTCGAAGCGCAGCTCCTCGTCGCTTGCAAGCTGCGGGGCGACAAGCCCGCTGCGGTCGATCACGGCGATCGTCTTCTGTTCCCCCTTGGAGTACTCCATGATGAGCGCCGGGGCGACCATCAGGGCGATCATCAGCACGGGCATGAGGATCGTGGTGATGATGAAGGACTTTTTGCGCACGCGCTCGTTGAACTCGCGCTGGATGATGAGGGTTATGTTGGATTTTGACATGGCTTTCTGGGTTTAAAGTTGTCCGTTCACGGCACGGATGAAGATGTCGTTCATCGAGGGGATGATCTCTCGGAACGAGCGCAGGTCGACCGCTTCGTTCACGGCCGCGATGACGCCGCGTACTTCGCTGTCGTCGGCGACGTGGAGCTTCAGGGTCTGATAGACGGACTCTTCGGCTGCGCCCTCGAGGATTTCGCAGCGCCCCTCGACAGCGCGGCGCAGCGCCGCCTCGTCGCCCCGGTAGGCCACCTCGAAGATGTTGGCTCCATGGCGGCGGCGGATGTCGTCGACACGTCCCGAAAGGATGTTGTGCGATTTGTTGATCAGCGTGATGTGGTCGCAGATCTCCTCCACGGAGGACATGTTGTGCGTCGAGAAGATCACCGTGGCGCCCTTGTCGCGCAGGGCGAGGATCTCCTCCTTCAGGAGGTTGGCGTTGATGGGGTCGAATCCCGAGAAGGGTTCGTCGAAGATCAGCAGCCGCGGCTCGTGGAGCACCGTGACGATGAACTGCACCTTCTGGGCCATGCCCTTCGAGAGCTCCTCGACTTTCTTGTCCCACCATCCCTGGATACCGAACTTCTCGAACCACAGCTTCAATCGCCGGGTGGCCTCGCGGCGCGAGAGTCCCTTGAGGCGGGCGAAGAAGAGGGCCTGTTCGCCGACCTTCATCTTCTTGTAAAGGCCGCGTTCCTCGGGCAGGTAACCGATGCGGTAGATGTCGTCGGGGGCGATCTCGCGCTCGCCGAACAGCACGCGGCCCGTGTCGGGGGCCGTGATGCGGTTGATGATGCGGATCAGCGTGGTTTTGCCCGCTCCGTTGGGACCGAGGAGTCCGTAGACCGATCCTTCGGGAATGACGAGCGACACGTCATCGAGGGCCGTATGGGCGGCGTAGCGTTTGGTGACGTGTTCGACGGTGAGCAGATTCATATCCGTTTAAAATTAGTTGTTCGGGTTTATCTGACCGCAAATATAAATACAAATTCTGAAAATCAAAAAATATTTATCGTTTTTCGATAAATTTAACGGGCTTGTAGCGGTCTTTTCTTCCTGCCGGTTCCCCGGTCCTGCCAATGCACGGCTGAGAATCAGCCGATATGGCTGTCTGTCGGGACGGATTCCCGGTTCCGGCGTCTCCCGGCGGAAGTGCCGCTGCCGGAGCGGGCTTCCTGCCCCGGGAAGGCGCAATCTCTCCGATTTTTTGTATCTTTGGTGGCATGAAGGAGTCGAAATTCGTCAAGACCAAGATCGTTGCCGGCTATTTGCTGCTGATCGCCGTCTGCATCCTCTCGTTGGGCTATATCTATCGGGTGGTGGTGCGTTTTTCGACCCCCGACGTCAGCTATTCACAGTTGCAGAATAAACGCAATGCCGTGAATATCACCCTTTACCATCTTTACCAGGCCGAAAGCTACGGGCAGCTTATGCTGGCCGGATATCAGTCCTACGAGGAGCGTTACCGCAAGGAGTTGCGTACGGTACGGGCCTGCATCGACTCGTTGAGAAGCCTCTCCGAGGAGGAGGACTCGCTGCAGACCATGCGCCTGGACAGCATCACGCGCCTGATTGCCGACAAGGAACGGCGTACGGTGAGCCTGCGCCGGACGATCCGTTCGGGCTCCACGGCCGGACTGCTCGACCAGAATATCCGTGACCTGATCGGCCCGCAGGCCAGTATCGTGGCAGATACGACCCCGTTCCGCCGGATCGTCTATCCCGATACGGTGGGATCGGACCTTTGGCTGCGGTCGTTGTCCAGCCGGGCCGGCGATCGGACGGACGGTGCGGCAGACTCCCTGCGTTCGGAACCGCGCCGCTCCTCGTCGGGCAGCGTCCCGGCCCAATCGGTGAAGGATACCATTACGCTCGTGTTGAGGGCCCTGCAGGACAGTGTCACGAGCAAGCGCCTGGGCATCTACGACCAGGCATGGCAGGAGGGGCTGCGCCTGCGCTACAACAACGACCTGGTCAACACGAAAATCTACCGGTTGATTTTGGATTTCGAGGCCGAGGATACGGAGTTCCTCCTGGCGCGCATCCGCCGCAACGAGGCCCTGCGGCGTCGGGCGTCACATGTTCTGGGCGGCGTGACGGCCGGCTCCGTGGCGTTGATGCTCCTCTTTGTGGGAATCCTTTGGCGCGACGTCAACCGCAGCAACCGTTACCGTCGTGCCCTGGAGCAGGCCAACCGCGACAAGGAGGCCCTGCTGGTGGCCCGCGAGAAGCTGATGCTGGCCATTACACACGACATCAAGGCGCCGCTGGGGTCGGTGATGGGCTATATCGACTTGCTGGAACGCCTGACCTCCGACCGGCGTCAGGAGCTCTACCTGCACAACATGAAGGAGTCGTCGGAACACCTGCTGGCGTTGGTCAACAACTTGCTGGACTACTACCGGCTCGACATCAACAAGATCGAGGTCAACCGGATCGTTTTCCATCCCGTACAGCTCTTTGAAACGATCCGTGCGGGATTTGCGGCGCAGGCGGCGGCCAAGGGACTCGATCTGCGGCTGGTTGTCGAACCGGCCGCCGCGGAGCGCGTCCGGGGCGATGCGTTCCACATCCGGCAGATCGCCGACAACCTGATCTCCAACGCCTTGAAATTCACCGATTGCGGGTCGGTGACGATTCGCGTCGACCGCGCGGGGGCGTTGCTCGTCTTTGCGGTGCGCGACACGGGCCGCGGCATCGGCCGCGAGGAGAAAGAACGTATCTTCGGGGAGTTCGTGCGTCTGCGCTCCGCCCAGGGGGTTGACGGATTCGGCCTGGGGCTTTCGATCGTCGATCGGCTGGTGAAGCTGCTTGGAGGCCGGATTTCGCTCGAAAGTCGTCCCGGAGAAGGAAGCCGCTTCATCGTGTCGGTCCCGGTCGAGGCGGTCTCCGGGGTTGAGGCGGAGTCCGGCCGGGAAGAGGCTGCCGCGCTGCCCGGGACGCCTGCGGCCCCACCTTCGCTTCGACCCGGATTGCGGATTCTCCTGGTCGATGACGATCCGCTGCAACTCGAGATGACCGCTGCGATGTGCCGTCAGGCCGGGATGGTCCCCGAGGCGTGCCAATACCCCGAATATGTTGCCCGGCTTGTTGGCGAGGAACGTTTCGATGTCGTCCTGACCGATATTCAGATGCCTGCGGCCGACGGATTTACGGTGCTGGCTGCCGTGCGTCGTGCCGATCCCCGGGTGAAGGTGCTTGCCGTCTCGGCCCGTGAGGAGCTGGGAAGTGAGGAGTTCCTCTCCCGCGGATTCGACGGGTGCCTGCGCAAGCCTTTTACCGGACGCGAGCTCGTTGAGGCCGTTTGCCGGGCGTGCGGGTCGGCTGCTCCCGAGCCGGACGGAGAGGAGCATGCGACCGGGATTCCGGAAGGTATGGCTACGCCCTTCGGTGCAGCCTCTCCCGAACCATCGCTCTCCGGTGCGGCGCCCGATTTCACCCCGCTGACGGCCTTTGCGGGAAACGATGCCGAGGCGGCGCGCAGCATTCTGGTCTCCTTTGCCGAACAGACGGCCGCCAACGGCGATGCGCTCGAACAGGCGCTCTCCGCGCGGGATACCACGGCAGTGAAGGCTTTGGCGCACAAGATGCTGCCGATCTTCACGATGTTGAAAAACGAACCCCTCGCCGGAATATTGCAGCGGGCCGAGGTTTCGAACGACCCTTTGACCGACGCCGCCTGCCAGGAGCTGCAGCAGGCCGTCGGGATGATTCGTGCGGCGGCGGAGGCTGCCAGGCGAACGACGGATGTGCCGTATGGGTCGGAAAATCCGTCCGGAGGCTCCGCAACGGAGTGCGAATAGATTTGGCCGGACGCCCCGCAAATATTATCTTTGTATTATGATGGAACGGATTCTGATCGTAGACGACGATATTACCTTTGCGTTGATGCTTCGTACGTGGCTCTCCAAACACGGGTTCGAGGTCGTGACCGCCTCGTCGGTTTCGGCAGCCCGCGTGGCCCTCGGGGCCGGGGACTATGCGCTTGTGCTGAGCGACATGCGCCTGCCCGATCAGGACGGCATCGCGTTGCTGCAGTGGATGGCCGGGCAGGGAATCGCCGCTCCAGTGATCGTCATGACGAGTTACGCCGAGATTCAGAACGCTGTGTTGTGCATGAAACTCGGTGCGCGCGATTATGTCTCCAAGCCGGTCAATCCCGACGAGCTGATGAAAAAGATTCGCGAAGCCCTCGATGCGGTGCGGCGGGAGTCCGGGGAGCCGGATGACAAGTCCCTCTCCCGATCCTCCGCGAAGGCGCCCCGAAACGGCTCCGATGTTCGTTCGGAACAGGTTGCCTCCAAACTCAATTACATCGAGGGGCGGAGCGACCCGGCCCGGCAACTTTACGAATATATCCGTCTTGTGGCGCCGACGAACATGTCGGTGCTTATCAACGGGGCCAGCGGTACCGGCAAGGAGCACGTCGCGCAGTTGATCCATCAGGGCAGCAAGCGGGCTGGAAAACCCTTTGTGGCGGTCGATTGCGGGGCCATTCCGCGCGAGCTGGCCGCATCGGAGTTTTTCGGGCATGTCAAGGGGTCGTTCACCGGGGCGCTCTCCGACAAGATCGGGGCTTTCAAGGCCGCCGACGGCGGAACGCTCTTCCTCGACGAGGTGGGGAATCTCTCCTACGAGACGCAGGTCCAACTGCTCCGTGCCCTGCAGGAGCGACGTATCCGACCCGTGGGCAGCAACCGGGAGATCCCTGTCGACATCCGCCTCGTGGCTGCCACGAACGAGGACCTCGAGGCGGCCATTGCCCGGGGAACCTTCCGTGCCGATCTTTATCATCGGATCAACTCTTTCGCGTTGCACATGCCCGAACTGCGGCAGATGCGCGAAGATATTCCGCTCTATGCCGATTTCTTCCTCGACCAGGCCAACCACGAACTTGACAAACACATCGTGGGGTTCGATCCTGAGGCGCTTGCGGTGCTCTCGTCCTACGACTGGCCGGGTAACCTGCGGCAGTTGAAGAATACGGTGATGTCGGCGACGCTGCTGGCGGCGGGCGAGTATGTTTCGTTACAAGACTTGCCGGAGGAGATTACGGGCCGTGGTGCGACCGTGGCCCCGGCGCCGTTGGCCTTGCGCGATCCTGCCACCGAGGAGGAGCAGATACGTCGGGCGCTCGCCGTGACGGGCGGCAACAAGTCGCAGGCCGCCAAACTCCTCGGGATCGACCGCAAGACACTCTATAACAAGATGCATCTCTACGGGATTGAATGACCGTGTGCACGCCGGTCCTGTTCCCGCATGCGGCAGACCGGTCCGCATGTGAAGCCGTACGAAACCATGATGCCCCTTCCGTCTTGACGGAAAGGGGCATCTTTTTCATGTCGTTTGGCGGAGTTTTCTTTTATCCTTTATCTTTTTCCCGGCTTTTCCTGCTTCCCCTGCTTCCCCTGCTTCCCTGTCTTTCCTGACTTTTCTGCGCCCGGGCACTTTTGGCAGCCAGGGTGGCCCGGCGCTTCGGGTTCCGGTTACAAACGGCGTTTTTTCTTGATTCCGAGGTGCTCGCAAAGCCGCTGGCTGAACTCCTCGCGGCGGTGTTTGAGATTGGCCCGCCACCCTTCCCAGCGCGTATAACGTTGCCGTTTCTCGGGATAGATATCCCGGATGGTGACCAGGATGCCGGTCTCCTCGACCCCTCCGAAATCGGGGTTCGACACCGTGTCGAAGACCCGCATCGTAGGCGAGAGGTTCATGTAGGCGTTGATCAGCGGCGGAACGTTTTCATTGAACTCGCGGACCTTCTGGATCAGAATCCGGTAGTTCTCCATGTAGGTCGCGCCGCAGAAGAGCTGTTCGTAATAGGGGTCATCGAGGTCGAGCCGGATCGGGTGAATCCCTTCGACCAGCCCTTCGCGGTCGGGGAAGTAGCGGCGCAGGAACCAGATCAGGGCGTTGCGCGCCACGGCCTTGTAGGTCGTATACATCGTGACCTTGCCGAAGAGGTATTTCGCCTCGGGATAGAGCACGATGAGCGCCCCGAGCCCGTCCCAGAGGTTGTCGAGGGCATAGAGCCCCTTGGCGCTGCCGCGGGCCTGGTAGGCGGGCTGTACGAACGAACGTCCCAGTTCGATGGTGCGCGGCAGGTATTTTTCACGGAAACGCTCGCTGAAGCGGAAATAGTGCTCGGTGGAGAGGTGCCGCGGATGCGACGTCGTGCAGATGATGAAACGGTAGCCACCGACGATCTCGCGTGCCGCAGGATCCCAGACGATGAGCTGGTAATAGCCGTCTTCGGCGAGGTCTTCGGCGTCGATGTCGAGCTCCTCGCCCGTACCGCCGCCGGCGCCGCGGAAGGCCAGCTCCCGGAGACGTCCCACCTCACGCATCAGCGCGGGGCACTCTCCTGCCGAAAAGATGTAGATCTCGTTCCCTGCGCGGGTCGTATCGCGGACCTTGCGCTCCGGAATGAGTTCCTCCATCAGCAGGTCGCGGTCGACCGGGTCGATGATGGGTTTGAGTACTCGTTTCTGTTGCATGACGCCGCAAAAATACGAAATTACTGTTTTTTAATCTCCGGAGAGAGCCTATTTTTCAAAAAATAGCACCTTTTGCGTACTTCCTCCACCTGATCGCGCAACGATCCGTACCGCTGGAGGTCCGCAACGGGGATCGGATCGCCCGCGACGATGCGGAAATGCCGCCCCTTCTGGGAGAACATCTCGTCCGGCAGCCAGAGCATTTCGATGTTGAACTTCACGCCCAAGGCCTTTCGAATCTTATAAATCCGGTAGAAATGGTTTGAGAGGTGTCCCTCGACGAAGATCGGTACGATCAGCCGTTGCGAGGCGTAGGCCTTCTTCAGAAAACTGAGTTTCCATTGGGGGTCGGTGATTTGGCCGCCGAAGGGCCGTGAGCAGAGCCCGGCGGGGAAGGTCAGCACCGGAAGTTCTCCGAAGAGCTCTCCGTCGAGTTTGCGGGCGTAGGCGGCGTTCTGCGATCCGTGTTTGTTGACCGGAATCCAGAGCGGCCGCAGCGGATCGAGGTACATCAGCAGGTCGTTGACCACCACGCGTGCGTCACCGAAGCGGTCGATCAGCTTGTCGGCCAGCATCAGCCCGTCCATGCCGCCGAAGGGGTGGTTCGAGACGAAGAGGTAGCGTTGCCGGGGGTCGAGCTTTTCGAGCCCTTCGATCGAATAGGTGACCTGCCATTCGCGGAAGCAGGCCCGGATGAACTCCTGGGGTGGCAGGGACCAGTAGTGTTCGAGAATATGGTTGATTTCACGTTCGTGAACGATGCGGCGCAGTCGGTTGACCACCGGACGGGGAATCCAGCGGGAGAGTCGGGGGGCTTTCTCCCTGAGTACGGCGCCGATGTCTATTTTGGGCATGAGGGATTCAAAAAATTATATCCACAAATATATGAAATCTTTTTTGGAAAAACACTAACTTTACACCCAAATAGACTTTCGTCAGAGGCACTTATGGCTGAATATCATATACCTGTGTTGCTCGAGGAGTCCGTGGGGCTGCTTGCGATCGATCCGGCGGGCACGTACGTCGATCTCACCTTCGGCGGCGGCGGCCATTCGCGCCGGATTCTCTCGGCTCTGGGACCCGAGGGACGTCTCTATGCCTTCGACCAGGACCGCGATGCTCGGAGGAACTGCCCCGATGACCGGCGGTTCCATTTCGTCGAGAGCAACTTCCGCTTCCTGCGCGGTGCGTTGCGTCTGCGCGGTGTCGGGCAGGTCGACGGCATTTTGGCCGACCTGGGGGTTTCGTCACATCATTTCGATGCCCTCGAACGGGGTTTCTCGTTCCGAGGTGAGGCTCCTCTCGACATGCGCATGAACCAACGGGCGCGCCGCTCGGCCGCCGAGGTGGTCAACGGCTACTCCTCGGAGGAGCTGACGCGTATCCTGGGCGACTGGGGTGAACTGGAAACTCCCTGGAAGGTGGCTAATTGTATTGTCCGGGCCCGCGCGGCGGCGCCCCTCGTCACGACGGCGCAACTGGTCGGGGCCGTGCGGCCCTGCACGCCCCGCAAGGAGGAGTCGAAGTTCCTCACGAAGCTCTTCCAGGCGCTGCGTATCGAGGTTAACGGCGAGATGGAGGCCCTGCGCATGGCTTTGGAGCAGAGCCTCAAGGTGCTGCGTCCGGGCGGGCGGCTGGTGGTGATCTCCTACCATTCGCTCGAGGACCGTCTGGTGAAGAATTTCCTGCGCAGCGGCAACTTCTCGGGACAGCCTGAAACGGATTTTTACGGACGTCGGCTGGCCCCGTTCGAGGTCTTGACCCGCAAGGCCGTGGTACCTTCCGCCGAGGAACTCGTGCGCAATCCCCGATCCCGCTCGGCAAAACTCCGGGCGGCTGTAAAATGTTGATGCTTGAGCCATGTACAGCGACCACGAATTCGATCCCATAACACCCGAAGAGGAGGAGCGCCGCCGCGAGGAGGAGGAGTTCGCACGCCGTGTGCGCCGTGAGGTGCGCCGCATGGAGCGTGGCGAGGCCGACGACGATATCCGCGCCGACGAGGAGGCCGAAGCAGCCGAGCGCGCCGAGCGGATCGCCCGTCAGCGGCGTGACCGTCGTCGTCGCTCCAGCATGCTGTGGCAGCTCTTCTCGGGGTCGATCCTCGTGCGTGAGGGCGTCTCGAAATATTACCCCTACATGCTCACCATCGCGGGCATGTTTTTTCTGAGCATCATGGTGATGTTCTGGTCGTTGCATCTCGACCGCCGCTTCTCGCGCCTCGACCGTGAGGTGCAGATGCTGCGCGAACGCTCGATCCGCCTCCAGGAGCAGCGTTACCAGCGGACGACCCATTCGGCCATCGTTGAACAGCTCCGGGCCCGCGGTATCGAGCTCCGGGACCCCGTCGCCCCGGGAGAAATCATTGAAAACTGACGCCGGCGATGAAGGAGGAACGATCGAAAATCAAAAGCGACATCCTGTTGCGGGTGCGGGTGCTCTATGCGTTCTTCATCCTGGCGGGCGTCGTCGTGCTCGCAAGGCTCGTCTGGGTGCAGCTGTTCAGCTCCGAGGTGGCCTACAATGCCGACCGCCTGGCCCGGAGGATCTTCACCGAGGAGGTGATTCCGGCGCAGCGCGGCAGCATTCTCTCGCGTGACGGCGAGCCGCTGGCTACCTCGATTTTCCGTTACCAGGCCGCCTTCGACTTCGCCTCGCCCGGACTCGATTCGTTGAAGACCTTCCACGAACAGGCCGACTCGCTCTCGAAACTCCTCGCGGCCTTTTTCAAGGACAAACCCGCATCGGAGTATGCCCGGTTTTTCCGTCAGGAGCATGCTCGGCGCTACCGGTTGGTCAATGCTCGCGACACCTCCTACCTGCGTTCCGAGGGGTGGTTTGCCCGGATCATGGACCGTCTGCGCGGCGAGGAGTATGTCAAAAAACGCATCTACGACACGATCCGCGATCATACGCCTGTGAACATCTTCCCCCGCGAGGTGGATTTCGCCGAGTGGGAGACCCTTCGCCGCTACCCGTTGCTGAACTGGAACATGGGCATGGTCTACCGCTTGGTCGAGCGCGACGAGCGCATCTACCCGCAGGGCGAGCTGGCGCGCCGCACGATCGGGTTGATCGGCGACCGCGGCAACTACGGCATCGAGGAGGCCTACCGTGAGGAGTTGGCCGGACGCGACGGGCGTGTCACGCGCCAGCGCATTGCCCGGGGATTCTACGGTTGGGTGGCGGGGGGTGACCATGTCGATCCGGAGGACGGGTGCGACATCGTCACGACGCTCGACCTCGACCTGCAGGATGTCGCCGACAAGGCCTTGCGGCGCCAGCTCGAGACGCAGAACGCCTTGTGGGGTACGACGATCGTCATGGAGGTCCATACGGGCGAGATCCTGGCGATGGTCAACCTCGGGAGGAATGCCGACGGGTCGTTCGCCGAGCGTGAGAACTACGCTTTGGGCCGCAGCATGGAGCCCGGGTCAACCTTCAAATTGGCGACGATGCTCACGCTGCTCGACGACGCGCGGATGCCCGTTTCAACCGTTTACGACACGCACAACGGCGACCCGGTGACCGTCGGCCCGGCCAAGAACATCCGCGACTCGCATCGCGGCGACCATGAGATCGACTTCCGCCGGGCGGTGGCCTCGTCGTCGAACGTCTACTTCGCCAAGGCGATGTGGGACCGTTACGGCATTACGGGCAAGAAGCAGGAGTACAGCGATTACCTTCACAACGAGCTCCACCTGGGTGAGACGGTCGGGTTGGAATGCCTCGGCGAGCGCAAGCCCTCGATTACGACCGACTGGAAGGTGCCCGACCCGGGAGTCATGCTCGTGAAGATGGCCTATGGCTACCGCGTGCGGCTGGCGCCGATCCAGATGATTACCTTTTACAACGCCATCGCCAACGGCGGACGGATGATCTCTCCGGTGCTGGTGCGCGAGATGCGCCGCAACGGCCGCACGGAGGAGCGCTTCGAAAGCCGCACGATCGCCTCGTCGATCGCCTCGCGGGCTGCCTTGCAGGAGGTCTACACCTGCCTTCAGGCCGTCTGCACCGAGGGTACGGCGAGTAACTTCTTCCGTGATACGACCCACGTGCGGGTCGCCGCGAAAACCGGTACGGCGCAGATCACCGACGCCCGCAGCCGCGAAGGCCGTTACTACTTGGGCTCGATGATCGCCTTCTTCCCGGCCGATGCGCCCCGCTATACGGTGTTGACGACCATCGAAACCCGTGCCCAAGCCGGCAAGGCCTATTACGGAGGTCCGCTGGCCGGCCCGGTGGTCAAGCGCATGGTCGACTACATCTACAACCGCGGGCAGGATTGGTACAGCCGTCTCGAAACGGGCGGGCCGAACCGGTATCCCGAGCAGGTGAAGGGCGGCGACATCGCCCAGATACGTCGTGTGACCGACAAGCTTTCGCCCCGCACGTCGTTCGACCGACGCACGGGGTGGGGACGTACACGGGTCGACAGCCTTTCGAATGTGACGATCACGTCGTTGGACGCTGCTGCCGACCGGATGCCCGATGTGCGCGGCATGGGGTTGAAGGATGCGCTGTTCCTGCTCGAAAGCCGTGGCCTGCGGGTCCGTTTTTCGGGGCAGGGCGCCGTCGTGCAGCAGTCGCCTGCCGCCGGAACGCGAGTCTCGTCCGGCATGACGGTCTCCATTGCATTGAAATGAATCGAACGAAAAGAAAAAAGAATATGAAAACACTTAGCGAATTGTTGCGCGAGACGCCCGTCGAAACGCTGTACGGCGCTGCCGAGACGCCCGTCGGAGGGTTGACCTACGACTCCCGGGCAGTGAAACCCGGCGACTGCTTTTTCGCCGTCGTCGGCACGCAGGCCGACGGGCATGACTACATCGGGTCGGCCGTGCAGCGCGGTGCCGCAGCGGTAGTGTGCGAGCGGATGCCCGAGCGGCCGGCCAAAGGGGTCGCTTATGTCGTGGTGCGGGATTCGGCAGGTGCGATGGCCGATCTGGCCACGGCCTTCTACGGACACCCGAGCCGCGAACTGAAGCTCGTGGGCATTACCGGCACCAACGGCAAGACCACGACCGTGACGCTGCTTTACGATCTGGTGCGGGCCCTGGGATACCGTGCCGGGTTGATCTCCACGGTGGTCTACCGCATCGACGGGCGTGCGGTCGAGGCGACGCACACGACGCCCGACCCGATCCGGTTGAACGCCATGATGCGCGAGATGGTCGATGCCGGGTGCGACTACTGCTTCATGGAGTGCTCGTCGCACGCCATTGCCCAGGAGCGCATCCGGGGATTGGATTTTGCCGGCGGGCTCTTCTCGAACATCACGCACGACCACCTCGATTACCACAAGACCTTCGCCGAGTACATCCGGGCCAAGAAGCGCTTCTTCGATGCCCTGCCCCGGGAGGCGTTTGCCCTGACGAATGCCGACGACCGCAACGGCGCGGTGATGGTGCAGAACACCGCCGCGCGGGTGAGCACCTACTCGCTGCGGTCGATGGCCGACTTCCGCGGCCGGATCGTCGAGATGCACCCCGACGGCATGCTGCTGCGTGTGGACGGGCAGGAGGTATGGGTCTCCCTGCTGGGCCGCTTCAACGCCTACAACCTCCTGGCGGTCTACGGCGCGGCGCGTCTATTGGGATTCGGCCGCGACGAGGTGCTGCGCGTGTTGTCGACGCTGCGTCCCGTCGACGGGCGTTTCGAGGTGGTGCGTGCCGCGAACGGCACCGTGGCCATCGTCGACTATGCCCATACGCCCGATGCGTTGGAGAATGTCCTCCAGACCGTCGAGGAGCTGCGCACCCCCGCACAACAGCTCTTCGTGGTGTGCGGCTGCGGCGGCGACCGCGACCGCACGAAGCGTCCCGAGATGGCGGCCATTGCGGTGAAACACGCCTCGACGGCGATCTTCACCTCCGACAACCCGCGCCACGAGTCGCCCGAGGCAATTCTCGACGAGATGACCGCCGGGCTCGACGCCGGGACGCGTTGGCTGCGTATCGTGGACCGTGCCGAGGCGATCCGTACGGCCGTGATGATGTCCCGCCCGGGCGACCTGATCCTGGTGGCCGGCAAGGGACATGAGACCTACCAGATCGTCGGCGACGAGAAGCACCATTTCGACGACCGCGAAGAGCTTCGCAAATCCTTCGAAACCCTGTCCAGAAACTAAACACAGCTTGCAGAAATAAATCATGCTTTACCATCTTTTCAACTATCTCGACCGGGTGTACGACCTTCCCGGATCGGGTATGTTCCAGTACATTTCGTTCCGTGCCTCGATGGCGATCATCCTTTCGCTGCTCATTGTCATCATCTTCGGCCGGAGGGTCATCGACTACCTGCGGCGCAAGCAGATCGGTGAGGATATCCGCGACCTCGGCCTCGAGGGACAGCTCCAGAAGAAGGGTACCCCGACGATGGGTGGGATCATTATCCTGATTGCCATCCTGGTTCCGGTGCTGCTCGTCGGGCGTCTGGACAACGTCTACGTGCAGCTGCTGCTGGTTTCGACCGTATGGCTGGGGCTCATCGGCGGCCTCGACGACTACATCAAGGTCTTCCGCCACCACAAGGAGGGCCTCAAGGGCCGCTTCAAGATTATCGGCCAGGTGGGTTTGGGAATCATCGTCGGTACGACGATGTGGCTCTCTCCCGAGATCGTTGTGCGCGACAAGGTGACGCAACCCGTGCAGACGGTCTACATGGACCAGAACGGGGAGATGCTCGAGAGCGTGCAACGCAACGTGGTCCTGAGTTCGGAGAGCGTCAAGACCACGCAGACGACCATCCCCTTCGTCAAGAACAACGAGTTCGACTACGGATGGCTCACCGGCGGCAATGAGACGGCCACGTGGCTCCTCTATGTGCTGGTGGCCATCTTCGTCGTCACGGCCGTGTCGAACGGCGCCAACCTCACCGACGGCCTCGACGGCCTGGCCACGGGCGTCTCGGTGCCGATCGTCGCCGTGTTGGGTGTGCTGGCTTACCTCTCGGGTCATATCGTCTATGCCGACTACCTCAACATCATGTATATCCCCGACAGCGGCGAACTGGTGGTCTTCGCTGCGGCGCTGGTCGGCGCGCTGGTCGGATTCCTCTGGTACAACTCCTTCCCGGCGCAGATCTTCATGGGAGACACCGGCTCGCTGTCGATCGGCGGCATCATCGCCGTCTTCGCCCTCTGCATCCGCAAGGAGCTGCTGCTGCCGCTGCTGTGCGGAGTCTTCCTGGTCGAGAGCTTCTCGGTGATGATGCAGGTCTCGTGGTTCAAGTACACCAAGCGCAAGTACGGTGAGGGACGCCGCATCCTCCTCATGTCGCCCATCCACCACCATTACCAGAAGAAGGGTATCTTCGAAACGAAGATCGTCCTGCGCTTCTGGATCATTTCGCTGCTGCTGGCAGCCATCACATTGGTAACGCTGAAGATTCGATAACGTATGAAAAACATCGTCGTACTGGGCGGGGGAATCAGCGGCTACGGCTCCGCGATCCTCGCCAAGAAGAAGGGCTTCGGGGTCTTCCTCTCCGATGCCGGAAAGATTGCCGACCGCTACAAGTCGAAACTCGACGAGTGGGAGGTCCCCTACGAAGAGGGTGGCCACACCGAGGAGCGCATCCTCGCCGCCACGGAGGTGGTGAAGTCGCCGGGCATCCCCGACACGGCTCCCATCGTGCGGCGGGTGCGCGAGGCGGGCATTCCGGTGATCTCGGAGATCGAGTTCGCGGGCCGCTACATGGGCCGCGCGAAGTGCATCTGCATCACAGGGTCGAACGGCAAGACCACCACCACGTCGATCATCTACAAAATCCTTTGCGACGCGGGCTACAACGTCGCCCTCGGGGGCAATATCGGCGAGAGCTTCGCCTACTCGGTCGCCACGGGCTCGTACGATTGGTATGTGCTCGAACTGAGCTCGTTCCAGCTGGACGGCATGTACCGTTTTCGCGCCCACATCGGGGTGCTCATGAACATCACTCCCGACCACCTCGACCGTTACGACCACTGCTTCCAGAACTACATCGACGCCAAGATGCGCATCACGCAGAACATGACCTCGCGCGACTGGTTTATCTACTCGGGCGACGACGCGGTGATCCGCGAGCAGCTGCCAAAATACGACCTGCGGATGCGGCAGCTCCCGTTCATGGCCCACAGTGCCGTGGCGAGCGGCGCCGGCGACGCCTTCCTTTGCGACGGCGTGTTCACCGCCACGGCCGGCAAGGCGTCGGTCGAGATCGACACCGCAAAGCTGCAGATCAAGGGGCTCCACAACGCCTACAACGCCATGGCGGCAGCTTTGGCGGCCCTGGCGGCCGGGGTTGAACCCGCGCAGATCCGCCGCTCGCTTTACGACTTTGCGCCCGTCGAGCACCGCCTCGAACCCGTTCTGGAGAAGGACGGTGTGCTGTGGATCAACGACTCGAAGGCCACGAACGTCGATTCGGTCTACTATGCCCTCGAGAGCATGACGCGTCCGGTGGTGTGGATCGCCGGCGGGACCGACAAGGGCAACGACTACGAACCCTTGAAGGCCTTTGCCCGCGAGAAGGTGCATACGCTGGTCTGCATGGGGGTCGACAACGAAAAACTCGTGCGTGAGTTTACGGGCGTCGTTCCCGAGGTGGTCTCGACCGACTCGCTCGATGCCGCACTGAGGGCCTGCAGGGCGGCGGCACGTCCCGGGGATGTGGTGCTGCTGTCGCCGGCCTGCGCGAGCTTCGATCTCTTCAAAAACTACGAAAACCGCGGCGAACTCTTCAAGGAGTGGGTTCGCGCCAACGCCTGACGGTAGCCGGTGATGGAGCGCAAGGAGCTGAAATACGACGAACACGCGGTGGCGGAGTTGGCCCGTGACGCCCGGTCGCGGCGCAGCCACGGGACGGAGTCCCCGGCGTGGGATGCTGTGTCGGGAGGCGGGGGCACGTCGCGCAACGATGCTTTCCGCAGCGACGATTCGCCCCGCGAAGCGTTCCGCGATGGTATGTCCCGGGCGGATGGCCCGTGGAACGACGCCCGGCCGCGTGACGGTGCTTCATGTGATGCGTCGCGACGCGGGACTTCCGGCTCGGAAGCCTTTCCCCGCGCTGCCGCGCAGCAGAGCGCCCCGGAGGGCGAACAGCCCAAGTTTCGCCTCTTTACCGGCGACCGTGTGCTGTGGATCATCATCGCCGCCCTGGCGGTGATCTCCGTGCTGGTGGTCTACTCGTCAACGGCCAAGATGGCCTACGACGCCCACACGGCCCGCACGACGGCCCACTTCCTGCGCCAGCAGCTGATGATCCTGGCCGTCAGCCTGGTTATCATGATCGCCGTGCAGAAGATCAACTGTCGCATCTACAACCTCTTTGCGCGTCCCTTTTACCTCCTGTCGGTGGCGTTGACCGTTGCGGTCTACTTCATCGGCGCCACGACCAACGGCGCCGCCCGGTGGTTCCCGATCGGGCCTTTCCAGTTCCAGCCCTCCGAGGCGCTGAAGGTTGCCACGGTCCTCTTCCTGGCCCGGCAGCTGGCCGGGCGACAATCGAAGATCGACCGCCTCCGCATCGTCCCGAGCTGGAAGTTCTGGACATGGCGCTCGTCGCCCGCCCAGCGCAAAATCTGGCGCGAGGGAACGTGGCCTATCCTGATGCCCGTCGTCGTGTCGTGTGCGGTCATCTTCCCGGCCCACACCTCCTCGGCCGTGCTGGTCTTCATCGCCTCGTGGGTGATGATGCTCATCGGCCGCGTGCGCTTCGGTGAGCTGATGAAACTCGTCGGGTGGGCCCTGGCGGGCATCGTGCTGATCATGACCCTCAACCTCGGGCGCAGCGAGACCGCCGAGGGCCGTGTCTCGACCTGGATTCACCTCTGGACCCAGTCGCAGACCGAGAAACCCATCGAACATCTCTCCGATACGGAGCGTTCGATGATCGCCATCCATAACGGCGGCATCCTCGGCGAGGGTGCCGGACAGAGCGCCATGCGCGTGGAGATGATCCATCCCGAGAGCGACTATGCCTACGCCTTTTTCGTCGAGGAGTACGGTATTATCCTGGCGGTGGTGTTGCTGATGCTCTACCTGTGGATCTTCTTCCGCGGGATCGAGATCTTCCAACGGTGCGGAACGGCCTTCCCGGGGCTGCTGGTGCTGGGGTTGGCGTTGCTGATTACCTGCCAGGCGCTGCTGCACATCATGGTGACCGTCAACCTCATCCCCGAAACGGGTCAGACCCTGCCGCTCATTTCGCGTGGCGGTTCGTCGGTGCTCTTCACGACCATCGCTTTGGGAATGATTCTCAGCGTGAGCCGCCAGAACGACGAACAGTCGCACGACCGGCCGAAGAATGAAACCCTTTACGAAAAAGGCTGACAGAACAGTCATTCCGGATTGTTGCTGTTAAGTCCCCTCCGAGGAGGGGATTTAGGAGAGGGTCAGGATTGGATACGCAGCCTGTGGCCTCGGGCAACGGCGGTCGGGGATGCTTTGGCGACCGAAATGTGAAAATATGAAAATGTAATACGATGGAAGATATTCGTTTGGACAAATACCTTTGGGCCGTGCGGGTGTTCAAGACCCGCAGCGATGCCGCCGACGCCATACGCACCAACAAGGTCACCGTGAACGGCTCCTATGCCAAACCGTCGCGTGAGGTGAAGATCGGCGACGTGATCGCCGTGCGCAAGCAACAGGTCACCTTCTCCTACAAGGTGCTCGACCTGGTGTCGAGCCGCCAGCCGGCGAAGAATGTTCCGGCATACTGCCTCAATGTCACGCCGCAGGAGGAGCTCGACAAACTCAACGTCCCGCGCGAGACGATCTTCGTCTTCCGCGAGCGCGGTACGGGGCGCCCCACGAAGAAGGAGCGGCGCGAGCTGGACTCGCTCATGGACGACCTCTATTACGACGACGAGGAGTGACCGGCTTCTGCCGCAGGCACAGTGCGGGAGTGAAAAAAGAGCTTGAAAATTTGGCCGTGCAGCCGAAACATCCTACCTTTGCCCCTCGAAAGGAAGTTTTGTAATCCTCATCGGAGGGCAAACACATGCCGGATAAGATGACTGGGTAAAACCACGATGCTTGTCCGGCTTTTTTCTTGTTTGGCGCACTATGGAAAGAGACGCTCTCGATTTGGGTTCCCTGCGAGTGGGGACCCTGTTCCGGAAACTTTTTGTCCCTACGCTGCTGGGGATGGTCAGCATGTCGGCTGTGGCAGTTGTAGACGGAATCTTCGTTGGCCACGGTGTGGGTAGCGACGGTATCGCGGCCGTCAATATCTGTATTCCGCTGCTGATGATCTTTACGGGTATCGGACTCATGGCCGGCGTCGGAAGCTCGGTCGTCTCTTCGATCCACTTCGCCCGTGGACAGGTCAAGGCCGCACGGATCAATGTTACGCAGGCGCTGCTTTTCGTGACGCTCGTTACTCTTCTCCCTGTGACCGTGATCCTCGCTTTCCCCCGTTTGACGGCATTGTTGCTTGGTTCCTCGGAGCATCTCCTGCCGTTAGTGGTCGACTATCTCATATGGTTTGTCCCGGGACTCATTCCGCAGTTGTGGATCGCCGTGGGACTCTTCGTCGTACGTCTCGACGGCGCCCCGCGGCTGGCTATGTGGTGCAGCGTTCTTTCGGCACTGGTCAACGTCCTGCTCGACTGGCTTTTCATCTTCCCGCTCGGTTGGGGTGTCATGGGTGCCGCCTTTGCCTCGACAATCAGCATTGCTACCGGCGGTGTGATTGTCGTTCGCTACCTCACGCACGGCGCCCGGACACTACGTCTCTACCGGCTCAAATGGAGCCGCAAGAGCTTTAGGCTCACGTTCCGCAACATCGGTTATCAATGTCGTATAGGTTCCTCGGCGCTGCTGGGCGAGATGACCATGGCCGTGCTGCTGTTCACCGGCAACCAGGTCTTCATGCGCTACCTGGGTGACGCAGGTGTCGGGGCCTTCGGTATCACCTGTTACTACATGCCCTTCATCTTCATGATCGGGAATGCCGTGGCGCAGTCGGCACAGCCCATTATCAGTTACAGTTTTGGTCGCATGGAGTGGCCGCGGGTCATTGAGGCGCGTCGTATCGCCCTGCTTACGGCTCTTGCCTGCGGGTGTCTGGTGGCGGCGTGCTTTATCGCGGTGCCGCGTCTTCTCGTGGCCCTCTTTGTCGATCCGGCGGACCCTGCGGCACAGATTGCCATCGACGGATTCCCGCTTTTTGCCCCGGGGTGTATCTTCTTTGTGGTCAACCTGGCTGCGATTGGCTATTTCCAAAGTCTCGAGCGTCTTGCTCCGGCCACGCTCTTTGCCCTGTTGCGTGGATTGGTGCTGCTCGTGCCGAGTTTCGTCTTTTTGCCGCAGCTGCTCGGGGTCTCGGGTATCTGGTTTGCCATGCCGCTCTCGGAGTGTCTGACTTTCCTGTCGATTGTCGGATACGTTGCCATGAGACGTCGGAGGTGTGCCGGGCGGTGATATTCGGAATCCCACAAAAAAGAACCGCTCCTCCATCAGGGGGCGGTTCTTTTCATTTTTGTCTCGACCATTCTTGCCGATAAGCGGAGTGGCGGGGCAGACCTTTATTCGTTCACAAAGTTTCGTTCGAGGGCCTGTCCACCTTCTCGGCTTTTTTCTCTGCCGCTCCGGTTACCGTGTGGCGGTTCGGCAACAAACGGGGTTACTCCTCGATGAAGTCGATGTTCACCTCGCGCTGGAACACCTCCTGCAACGAGATGTTCGTCTCCGTGGTGGCGATTCCCTGGATGCGCAGGATGCCGTCGAAAATCGTGTGCATCAGGTGTTCGTTGTCCACGCAGTAGAGCTTCACCAGAATATTGCCCTTGCCGGTGATGTAGTGGCACTCGACGATTTCGGAGACCTTCTTCAACTCTTCGACCGTACGGGCCTGCAGTTGCGGGTCCTTAAGCATGATGCTGATGTAGGCACAGACATCGAAGCCCATCACCTTGGGGTCGACGATCAGCCGGCTGCCGAGAATGACTCCAGCTTCATCGAGTTTGTGGATGCGCTGGTGGATGGCGGCTCCCGAGATGCCGCATTCGCGTGCGATCTCCAGGAAGGGCATGCGGGCGTTCTTGATCAGGAACTTGAGAATCTTGCGGTCGATTGTGTCCAGTACGGTCTTGGCCATGGCGATAGTCGGTTTATTTGATGACGTTCAACTCTTTGCCGATCTTCGTGAAGGCGGCGATGCAGCGGTCGAGCTGCTCGATGGTGTGTCCGGCGGATACCTGCACACGTATGCGGGCCTGCCCCTTCGGCACGACGGGGTAGTAGAATCCCGTGACGAAGATACCCTCGTCCTGCAACTTCGCGGCGAAGTCCTGCGACAGCTTCGCGTCGTAGAGCATCACGGCGCAGATGGCCGACTGCGTAGGCTTGATGTCGAATCCGGCGGCCATCATGCCCTTGCGGAAGTGCTCGACGTTGGCGACCAGGCGGTCGTGCAGCTCGTTGCTCTCGGCAAGCATGCGGAACATCTCGATGCCGGCGCCCACGACGGCGGGGGGCAGCGAGTTGGAGAAGAGGTACGGGCGCGAACGCTGGCGCAGCATGTCGATGATCTCCTTGCGGCCGGTGGTGAATCCGCCCACGGCGCCGCCGAAGGCCTTGCCCAGCGTGCCGGTGAGGATGTCGACCTGTCCGCGGAGGTTGTAGAGTTCGGTGATACCGCGGCCCGTCTTGCCCAGCACGCCGGCCGAATGGCACTCGTCAACCATTACCAGGGCGTCGTATTTCTCGGCCAGGGCGCAGATCTTGTCGAGCGGTGCGGCGTTGCCGTCCATCGAGAAGACGCCGTCGGTGCAGATGATGCGGAAGCGCTGTGCCTGGGCCTTCTTGAGGCACTCCTCGAGGTCGGCCATGTCGGCGTTGGCGTAGCGGTAGCGCACGGCCTTGCAGAGACGTACGCCGTCGATGATCGAAGCGTGATTCAGGGCGTCGGAGATGATTGCGTCCTGCTCGGTGAAGAGCGGTTCGAAGACTCCTCCGTTGGCGTCGAAGCAGGCGGCGTAGAGAATCGTGTCTTCGGTGCCGAAGTAGTCGGAGATGGCCTTTTCGAGCTCTTTGTGGATGTCCTGGCAGCCGCAGATGAAGCGCACGGAGGACATGCCGAAGCCGCGGGCGTCCATGGCGCGTTTCGCGGCGTCGATCAGGCGCTGGTTGTCCGAAAGTCCGAGGTAGTTGTTGGCGCAGAAGTTCAATACCTTTTTACCTGCAACCTCGATCTCGGCCCGCTGGGGCGAGCAGATGATGCGTTCCCGTTTGTAAAGCCCTGCGGCCTCGATTTCGGCCAGTTCATGTTGCAGGTGCTCTTTGATTTTTCCGTACATAGCGTATTATCTTTTTTGTTGTGAATGCGCTTTTAAGTGTCGAATTGTTACAAATGTACGACAATTTTTCGAAAATCGACACATTGCAACCCTTATTTTTTGTGTCCGAGGTTACGGATCGTCAGCCGGATGTTTGAAATGGGTTCGTAGAGGCTCCGTACGGGCCTGCTCCGGCGAAAGGCGACGGCCGAAACGGAAGACGTCCGAGCATTCGATGTCCGCCTGATTCGGCGAGTGTGCGGCGGCGCGGGAACCCTCCCTGCCGACCGGAAAAATGGTAAAACAGCCGACTTGCACCACCGTTCCGTGGTCTCGGTAAATTTTATCCGCTTCGTGCCCGCATGTTCCGAAAAAATTTATATCTTTGTTATTCAATCAATCATCTTTGCTACGTATGAAAAAATCGTGTGTCTTGGTGAGCGGCGGTGCCGGTTACATCGGCTCGCACACCACCGTCGAACTGATCAATGCCGGCTACGACGTCGTCATCGTCGACAACTTTTCGAACAGCGACATGGGCGCCGTTGAGGGGGTGCGCAAAATCACCGGCGTCGACATCCCCTTCGTCGAGGTCGACTGCTGTGACCGCGCGGCCTTCCGCAAAGTCTTCGAGGAGTATGAATTCGACTCGGTGATCCACTTCGCCGCTTCGAAGGCCGTGGGCGAGTCGGTACAGAAACCCCTCGAGTACTACGGCAACAACCTTACGTCGTTCATGAACGTCGTCTCGCTCATGCGTGAATTCGGAAGGCAGAACATCGTCTTCTCTTCGTCGTGCACCGTCTACGGAGAGCCCGAGAAGCAACCCGTCACGGAGCAGACGCCCCGCAAGCCGGCCACCTCGCCCTATGGCAACACGAAGCAGATGTGCGAGGACATCCTGCGTGACTCGCTGGCCGCCTATCCCGGCCTGAAAGGTATCGCCCTGCGTTACTTCAACCCCATCGGTGCCCATCCGTCGGCCCTGATCGGCGAGTTGCCGCGCGGCGTGCCGCAGAACCTCGTACCCTATATCACGCAGACGGCCGCCGGTATCCGCGAGTGCCTCTCGGTCTTCGGTGACGACTACCCGACGCCCGACGGGTCGTGCATCCGTGACTACATCGACGTCGTCGACCTGGCAAAAGCCCATGTGGCCGCCATCCGTCGCATGATCGAGGACAAGAACAAGAGCCCCTACGAGATCTTCAACATCGGCACGGGCCGCGGGGTCTCGGTATTGGAGCTGGTTCACAAGTTCGAGGAGGTCAACCACCTGAAGCTCAATTATAAGATCGCGCCGCGCCGTGAAGGTGACATTATCGCCATCTGGGCTGACCCGTCGCTGGCCAACAACGAATTGGGTTGGAAGGCCGAGCGTACGCTCGACGAGACCCTCGCTGCGGCCTGGGCTTGGGAGAAGCACGTCCGCGGTATCAAATAATCCGACGCGCATGTTGCACTCGGGACGGGGACTCGCAAGGTCTCCGTCCTTTTTTTGCTCCAAAGGGCCGGATATCCCTGATTTTTTAGCCTTTGTTTCCTTTTTTCAATTCATTTTCTTACCTTTGCAGCCCGAACAGGCGGAATTGGGATGCAGCCCGGCGAGGTTGCGTTGAGAACCGCCGAAGGAAACACTTAACTAAAAACTTTTCAACACCATGAAAACCATTTCCGTAAAGGCCGTGAAGCGCGATGCTTTCGGCAAGAAGGCTGCCAAGACCGTGCGTCGCGAAGGCCTGATCCCCTGCGTATTGTGCGGCAACGGCGAGACCGAGACCTTCTCGGTGGACCCCCGCGAGATCAAACCCCTGATCTACACCCCCAATTCGTATATCGTCGAGTTTGACGTCGAGGGCAAGAAGGAGCTCGCCGTATTGCGCGAGGCTCAGTTCCACCCCGTCCGCGAGCAGATCCTCCACATGGACTTCTTCCGCATCGCTGCCGGCAAGCCCGTTTCGATCGCTATTCCGGTGCGTCTGACCGGTAACGCCGAGGGTGTGAAGGTCGGCGGTAAGCTGACCCTCTCGGCCCGCAAGCTGACGGTGAGCGCCCTGGTCGAGAACCTTCCCGACGAGATCGTCGTGGACGTGACCGAGCTGGGTGTCGGCAAAACCATCTTCGTCGGCGACCTGAAGTTCGAGAACCTCAAGTTCGTGACGCCCGCTACGACGGCTGTCTGCGCCGTACGTGTCACCCGTGCTTCGCGCGGTGCCGAGGCTGCTGCGAAATAGTCGCTGAGCGATCGCGGTTATGAAATACCTCATTGTTGGGCTCGGGAACATCGGTGTCGAGTATGCCGGAACCCGCCACAACATCGGATTCAAAGTGTTGGACGCCCTTGCAGAGGCGTCCAACGCTGTTTTTACCACCGCCCGCTATGGCGATGTGGCCGAGGTCCGTTACAAGGGGCGTACGCTCCTGTTGCTCAAGCCCTCGACCTACATGAATCTCTCGGGCAAGGCCGTCCGCTACTGGATGGATGCCGAGAAGATCCCGCTCGAGAACCTGCTCGTCATTTCGGACGACATCGCCTTGCCGTTTGGTACGTTGCGCCTGCGCCCGAAAGGGAGCGCCGGTGGCCATAACGGCTTGAAGAACATCGCCGAACTGCTTGGAACCGAGGAGTATGCCCGCATGCGTTTCGGCGTGGGCGGCGATTTTCCGCGGGGCCATCAGGTCGACTACGTGCTGGGCGAGTGGACCGAGGAGGAGCGTCAGGCCATGCCCGAACGCCTGAAGGTCTTTGTCGATGCGATCCGTTCGTTCGCTACGCAAGGGTGCGCCATGACGATGAACTTCTTCAACCGGAAGTGAGTGATATATAGGCTTTTCGGCCTTGTTTTTTTGAATTTTATGAGCCGCCGAATGGAAATTTCGGCGGCTTTTCTGTGTCATAAGATGATATGTTTTAAAAAGTCCTGGGAATGTAAAATTTAAGTAATTGATTGACAGAGGTTTGAGGGGGGGGGTATTTTGCCTCTTGAAAATTTGGTTCTTTATGTCTTTTTGGTTACTTTTGTCCAAAATCGTAAGTATTTTATATACTGAAGAGAGAGGCTGGAGCGAGAAATGCATCTATGGGAGTAACATAAGTGATTGGTATTCTTGCTTTTGCATGATTACCAATGTCCCTGGGGAATGCCCATACTCGAACAAAAGGCCCTGTAAAGCGGATTCCGGAAAACGCAGGAAAATTGGTCATGATCGATCAGCAAATAGCCTGGTATGTACTTCGAGTAACCTATCAGCGCGAACTCGCGGCAAAAGAGGCCATGGAGCGCTTCGGGGTTGAAGCCTATGTTCCAGAACGGTTGGTTCGTCGTCGCGACAGCCATGGACGTTTCAGCACCTTTCGCGAAGCTGCCATCCACAATTATCTTTTTGTCAGAACCTCAAAACTCGTTATCGATGATTTGAAGACTTTTCGTCTGCCAATGTTACGATATGTAATGCATGTGGTGGACGGAGTGAGGTGCCCGATGACCGTTCCGGAGATGCAGATGCGGCACTTCATCGCTATCACGGGAAACCGCGAGGCGCGAATTCTTTACCTTTCGCCGTTGGAACCCGAATTGATGAAGGGAGATCGTGTGCGGATTACGGGAGGACCGTTAGAGGGGGTGGAAGGGAAGTTCGTGCGAATCCGAAATACGAAAGAACGTTGTGTCGTTGTTACGATCGAAGGGATTGCCGCGGTAGCGACTGCGGATGTCTCCCCGGCCCTGGTCGAAAAGATTCCGTAAATGTCGTTGGTCGGTTTTGGCGTATCGATGGCTCTGGTTGTCGCCGCATTGGAAAACAGACTGGAAAATCTAGCTCAAAATGGAATCGATCGTTGGAAATAGGTTGTCTCGTTGGTGTTGCAATTTCCACGTTCGATAAAAAAGAGGAAGAAATTCACATTTAGCCATGGAAGTTTACACATTCATTCAGATTGTATTACTCCCCTTCTTTACGGCATTGTTGTGTGTCGCCCTTGTTCATCCTACCATGGTTCGTATCGCACTCCTGAAAGGGATTGTCGATGTTCCGAACGCCCGCAAGCTTCAGCGGACCCCAGTTCCGATTCTGGGGGGTGTCAGTGTGTTCCTGGGTATCGTTGTCGGACTGGGCGTTACGAGTGTCTTCGAAAACTGCACCGACCTGTTCGTCGTTGTCATGGCGGCTACCGTCATGCTCTATATGGGAATCGGAGATGACATTTTGGGCCTGTCTCCCAGAATTCGTTTCATCGTCGAGATACTCATGGTCCTGTGTCTGATCGGGATTGGAGGTTACAGCCTGAATGATTTTCATGGTCTTTGGGGGCTGGAGCTCATCCCTGGCTGGGTGGCAATTCCTCTGACGATCTTTGCTTCTGTGGGAATCATCAATGCGATCAACCTGATCGATGGCGTAGATGGCCTTTCCTCGGGATTCTGTATCATAGCCTGCATCATGTTTGGAAGTTTGTTTTACTTGTCGGGCGATGCTTCCATGACCATTTTGGCGGCATTGTCGGCCGGAGCTTTGGTCCCTTTTTTCTTTCACAACGTATACGGGAAAACTTCGAAAATGTTTATTGGCGACGGGGGGACGCTTGTCCTGGGAGTCATCATTTCGGTCTTTGTGATCCGGATGTTGCAACACGATACCCCTTGCGGATGGTATGTCGATCATGGCATGGGGTTGATCCCCTTCACGTTGGCGGTACTTTCCGTTCCGGTATTTGACACGTTACGGGTGATGACTGCACGCATTCTTCGGGGGCACTCTCCGTTTCTGCCGGATAAGACCCATCTGCACCATCTGTTTATTTCGCTGGGGTTCTCACATGCCGGAACAACGGGGGTCATTCTGACTCTGAATACATTGGTCGTCCTTCTTTGGTGGGCGATGTATGCTGCGGGGGCTTCCATTGACATGCAATTGTATGGTGTATTGATTTTGGGATTCCTCATTACGACGGGGTTGTATTATCCGCTGCAGAATTTGAATCCTTCAGGACGCCTTCACCGTATATTGCATCACATAGGACATAAGACACATATCGAACGGACGGGATTTATCCTGTGGCTGCAGAATTTGATGGATAAGATGTAAAAATCATGAAAGGCATAGTTTTGGCGGGCGGTAGCGGCACGCGCCTCTATCCGGTGACCAAAGGTGTGAGCAAGCAACTGTTGCCGGTTTATGACAAACCGATGGTTTATTATCCCATCTCGGTGCTGATGCTCGCAGGTATCCGGGAGATTCTCATCATCTCCACTCCCCAGGATTTGCCGGGATTCAAACGGTTGCTGGGTGACGGATCAGACTATGGAGTCCGCTTCGAATATGCCGAACAGCCCTCTCCTGACGGCCTGGCGCAGGCGTTTATCATCGGAGCGGACTTTATCGGCAATGATTCGGTATGTCTGGTCCTCGGTGACAACATTTTCCACGGCGCCGGATTCTCCGGAATACTCAAGGAGGCGGTGCGCACGGCTGAGGAGGAACGGAAGGCGACGGTCTTCGGCTACTGGGTGAGCGATCCCGAACGTTATGGCGTCGCGGAGTTCGACAAGCAAGGCAACTGCCTCTCGATCGAGGAGAAGCCCGCACATCCCAAATCCAACTACGCCGTGGTGGGGCTGTACTTCTACCCCAATAAGGTGGTTGACGTTGCTAAGAGCATAAAACCCTCGGCCCGCGGGGAACTGGAGATCACGACCGTGAACCAACGCTTCCTGGAGGACGGGGAGCTGAAGGTGCAGACCCTCGGCCGCGGCTTCGCGTGGCTCGACACGGGCACGCATGACTCGCTGAGCGAGGCGTCGACCTTTATCGAGGTTATCGAGAAGCGCCAGGGGCTGAAGATTGCCTGTTTGGAAAGCATTGCCTACCGTAAAGGATGGATCAGCAGTGAGAAGCTGAGAACCCTTGCTCAGCCCATGCTGAAGAACCAATACGGGCAATTTTTGCTGAAAGAGCTCGATGAGTAGCATAACAACAGACCGATGAAGATCATTCCTACGGACATAAAGGAGGTTGTCGTCATTGCTCCCCGGCTTTTTGAGGATGCCCGCGGCTATTTTTTCGAAAGTTGGACCGAAGAATGGTTCAATGCGGCGGTTCGTCCGATCCGGTTTGTCCAGGATAACGAAAGCAAATCGTGCTATGGGGTGGTGCGGGGCCTTCATTACCAAAAGGGCCGTTTCGCACAGTCGAAACTGGTGCGGGTCATCCGTGGCCGGGTTCTGGATGTGGCGGTGGATATCCGTCGCGGGTCTCCGACCTTCGGACAACATGTCGCCGTGGAGCTTTCGGAGGAGAACCATTGGCAGCTGTTCATCCCGAGAGGTTTTGCCCACGGTTTTTCCGTGCTGAGCGAAGAGGCGGTGTTCCAATACAAGTGCGACAACTATTATGCACCGCAACAGGAAGGCGCCATCGCATGGGATGATCCCGATCTCGGGATCGATTGGCGTCTCCCTGCCGGGGATATCATTCTTTCGGCCAAGGACGCCGCTCATCCCCGGTTTCGGGAGGCCGGGGAGTTGTTCGACTACAACGAAGACTATTATGCAGAGTAAACGTATTCTCGTTACGGGTAGCAACGGCCAGTTGGGCCGGGCTTTGCAACGTCTGGGTGCTGTTTCTCCTCATACGTATCTTTTTACGGATCTTGAGGAGCTGGATATTACCGACCGTCGGGCGGTACTCGATTATGTGACGCGCGAGAAGATCGATCTTGTCGTGAATTGTGCCGCCTATACACGAGTTGAACAGGCCGAGGAGGAGGAGTCCGTGGCCGAGGCTGTAAATGCTGTTGCCGCCGGGAATCTTGCCGAGGCGGTGAGAACCGTTGGCGGTGTGTTCTTTCATATTTCGACCGACTACGTGTTTGCGGGAGACGGGAACATTCCTCTGACGGAAGAGATGCCTGTGAATCCTCGGAGTGCCTACGGACGTACGAAGCTTCATGGCGAGGAGGCCATTGCCGCGTCGGGATGCAGGGCGATCGTTATTCGTACGGCATGGCTTTATTCGGAGTGGGGCACGAATTTCCTGAAGACAATGCTCCGGCTGACCGCCGAACGGGAGACGCTTTCTGTTGTTTTCGATCAGGTGGGGAGCCCCACATATGCCGGGGATCTTGCCCTGGCCATCTTTTCCATTATCGAGAACGACTCCTATGAGGGAAACGAAGGCGTCTATCACTTTTCGAACGAAGGTGTCTGCTCATGGTACGACTTTGCCGTGGAGATTGTCGAAGCCGCAGGACATGACCGCTGCAGAATCGTTCCGTGCCACAGCAATGAATTTCCCTCAAAGGTGTGTCGCCCGGCCTATTCGGTGTTGGACAAAAGCAAAATCAAGCGTACCTTTGGCGTGGAAATACCCCATTGGCGGGATTCGATGCGTTATTGCATCGCGAGAATCATGAAAGCACAAGGGAAGTGATGAAATCAATATTGATCACCGGCGGCGCCGGCTTCATCGGTTCGCACGTGGTACGGCTGTTCGTGAACAAATACCCCGACTATCGGATCATCAACCTCGACAAGCTGACTTACGCCGGGAACCTGGCCAATCTGAAGGATATCGAGGAGCGCCCGAACTATCTATTTGTCAAGGCCGACATCTGCGATTTCGAGAAGATGTGCGAGGTGATGCAAGAGTACCATGTGGACGGCATTATTCACCTGGCTGCCGAAAGCCACGTGGACCGTTCGATCAAGGACCCGTTCACCTTCGCACGGACCAACGTCATGGGTACGCTGAGCCTGCTGCAGGCCGCCAAACTTTACTGGGAGTCCCTTCCCGAGGGTTACGAGGGCAAGCGTTTCTACCACATCTCCACGGACGAGGTATACGGGGCCCTGGAGATGACCCATCCCGAAGGCATCGAACCGCCGTTTACCACCAAGGCGTCGTCGGGCAAGCATCACCTGGCCTATGGCGAAGCGTTCTTCTATGAAACGACGAAGTACAATCCGCACAGCCCATACAGCGCGAGCAAGGCGAGCAGCGACCACTTTGTACGTGCTTACCACGATACCTACGGCATGCCGACGATCGTGACGAACTGCTCGAACAATTATGGCCCCTACCAGTTCCCGGAGAAGCTGATCCCGCTCTTCATCAACAACATCCGCCACCGCAAGCCGCTGCCGGTGTATGGTAAGGGTGAGAACGTGCGCGACTGGCTCTATGTGGAGGACCATGCCCGAGCCATCGACGTAATCTTCCACAACGGGCGGATCGCCGAGACGTACAACATCGGCGGGTTCAACGAGTGGAAGAACATCGACATTATCAAGGTGGTGATCAATACGGTGGACCGGTTGCTGGGACGTAAGGAGGGAGAGGATATGGATCTGATCACCTATGTAACGGACCGTGCGGGACACGACCTGCGCTATGCGATCGACTCGACGAAACTCCAGAAGGAGTTGGGTTGGGAGCCGTCGCTTCAGTTCGAGGAGGGTATCGAGCGGACGGTCCGCTGGTACCTGGACAACCAGGAGTGGATGGACAACGTCACTTCGGGCAACTACCAGAAGTATTACGAGGAGATGTACGGAGTTTGTAGAGACGGTATGAATATTTGAACCAAAAACCATAAATTAGATACATGCGAAAGATTTTAGGATTTTCGGTGCTGCTGCTGTTGCTTGCGGGTGGTGGCCCGGTGCTGGCTCAGATGAGCGATGAGGCCGTCGTGCGTTATGCGATGGAGGCAAAGCAGTCCGGCAAGAGCGATCAGCAGATCGGTAGGGAATTGTTGGCCAAAGGGGTCACTCCCCAACAGGCTGAACGGTTGAAACGTCAGTATGAAGCGGGTATGGGGAAGACGAACTCCATGACCGATTCGCGGGGGACGGGTCAGTCCCGAAGCCGGCTGTCTGTCCAGGACTCCCTTGCTGTCGGGATGCCGGATGGGATGAATCTTCCGACAACGGACTCCGTAGCACGTTTTAGTAATGTTCCCGAGGTGTATGGCCGCAATATCTTCCGCGGTTCGGCCCTGACTTTCGAGCCGAACGAGAACCAGGCTACCCCCGAGAACTATCGCCTGGGACCCGGTGACGAGGTGATTATCGATATTTGGGGTGAGAACGAGCGGAGTCTTCGTGAAGAGATATCCCCCGAAGGAAATATCATGGTCGAGCAGGTTGGACCGGTGTATCTGAATGGTCTGACGATCCGGGAGGCAAACGACAAACTCCGCGGCGTATTCAGTCAGATGTATGCCGGTGTGTCGGGCGAGGAACCGTCGTCGGATGTCCGCGTGACGTTGGGCCGGCTGCGCACCATCCAGGTCAATGTCCTCGGGGAGGTCGCTACACCGGGAACCTATCGGTTGTCTTCGTTGGCGACGGTTTTCCATGCGCTCTATCGGGCGGGAGGCGTGACGCCTATCGGCGGCCTGCGTGACATCCGCGTGATGCGCAACGGTCATGAGGTGGCCCGGGTCGATGTATACGACCTGCTGTTGAACGGTCGGCAGCCCAATGACATCCGCCTTGAGGAGGGGGATGTAATCCTTGTTCCTCCCTATGAACAGTTGGTGGAGATTTCCGGAAACGTCAAACGCCCGATGTATTACGAGATGAAGTCCGGCGAAAATCTCGGGCAACTGATGGAGTATGCCGGGGGCTTTACGGGCGATGCTTACCGCGACGAAGTGCGCGTCATCCGTGAATTGGGCCGTGAATATCAGATTTACAGCGTTCGGGAACCGAACTATGCCTCCTGGACTCTTGAAGATGGAGATTCTGTTGCGGTGAGTTCCGTGCTGGATCGCTTTGCCAACCGCGTGGAGGTGCGCGGCGCCGTCTATCGCGAAGGGATGTACGAACTGGGTGACGAGGTCCACACCGTACGGGGCCTGATCGACCGCGCCGAAGGACTCAAAGGAGATGCTTTCCCGGGCCGTGCTCAGTTGTTGCGTGAGCGTGAGGACCTTACGACCGAGGTTATCGCCATTGATCTTGCCGGCCTGATGGCCGGACAGTCCCCCGATGTCGAGTTGCAGCGCAACGACATCCTGTATATTCCGAGCATTCACGATCTCAAGGAGTATGAGACGCTTACGATTGGAGGAGCGGTTGCTCGTCCGGGAGAATATCCGTATGCCGAGAACATGACGATCGAGGACCTCGTGATGCAGGCCGGGGGGCTTCTCGACGGCGCTTCGACCGCCATGGTTGAGGTGGCCCGGAGAATCAAGGATCCCGGCAGCCTGGAGCCTTCGAGCGAATTGGGTAAGATCTACACCTTTTCGCTCAAGGACGGGTTGGTTGCAGATGGGGAACCGGATTTCGTATTGGCCCCGTTCGATATCGTGGAGATACGCAACAGCCCTGCATACCGGATACAGGAACGGGTCATTCTGGATGGCGAGGTAGCTTTTTCGGGAGGATATACGCTGGCAAAGAAAAACGAGCGCTTGTCGGATGTCGTGAAACGCGCCGGAGGGCTTACGCCCGACGCCTATGCCCATGGAGCCCGTTTGATCCGTCGCATGAATGACGAAGAGCGTGCCGTCAGGGAGGTTACGCTCCGCATGGCTCTTCAGAGTCAGAGCGGTGGGGATTCCCTTTCGATGGACAAACTTCAGTTGAACGACTTTTACTCGGTAGGTATCGAGCTTGACAAGGCCCTTGCCGAGCCCGGATCGGATTATGACATGGTGCTCCGCGAAGGCGACAGGTTGGTTATTCCTCAATATGTCTCTACGGTCAGCATCTCGGGAGAGGTAATGTATCCCAATACGGTGCTTTATCTCCAGGGGAAAAACTTGAAGTATTATGTAGAACAGGCCGGCGGTTACGGATTCCGTGCGAAGAAGAGCCGGGCCTATATCGTCTATATGAATGGGACGGTGGCCCGTGTTCGGGGACTTAACAAGACGAAGATCGAGCCGGGATGCCAAATCATTATTCCGTCGAAACGGGAACGCAAGGGCTTGACACTCCCGGCCATTATGAGCCTTGCTACCTCGGCAGCCTCTATCGGTACGATGGCTGCGACCATTGCCAACCTTACCAAATAACCAATACGCGAACGACGATGGAAGAAAATACGAAACCGCAGGCTTCCGAAACGCCTGAACAGGAGATCGATTTGTTGGAGTTGGTTCAGAAATTGTGGGCCGAGCGGCGGTTGATTCTCAAATGGTGTGTTATCGGGGCCATTGCGGGCCTTGTCATTGCCTTCAGTATTCCCAAGGAGTACACCACGACCGTTAAACTGGCCCCGGAAATCCAGGGCAGTAAATCGAATCTGGGGGGCTTGAGTTCCCTGGCATCGATGGCCGGTATCAACATGGGGAGCTTGAACTCTGCGGATGCTGTCTCTCCGGAACTGTATCCCGATATCGTCCAGTCGGTGCCGTTTATGACGGCACTGTTTGACGTGACTCTTGCGGATGCCAAGGGCGAGCAGACCTGGCCCGTATCGGAATATGTTTCCGAAGAGTTGCGGTCGCCGTGGTGGAGTGCCGTATTGGGTCTCCCATTCAAGGCCTTGGGATGGGTCAAAGGGCTTTTCTCGAAAGAGGATGAGGATGCAGCTGCCGGGAACGGTGTGAATCCTTTCCGTTTGACCGAGGTGGAGAATGGAATCGTAAAATCGCTCCAAGAGCGTATTGCCGTCAGTGTTGATAAAAAGACAATGATCGTTTCGCTTTCGGTGACCATGCAGGACCCTCTGGTTTCGGCCATGCTGACGGATACTGTAATGTGCCATTTGCAGAACTATATCACGGAGTACCGTACGAACAAGGCGCGTAACGATCTGGAGTTTACGCAGCGCTTGTTCGATGAGGCCCAGAGCAAATACTATGAGGCCCAGCAGCGCTATGCACAGTATGTGGATCAGAACCAGGGTATCGTCCGCCGCAGCTTTATGACGGAACAGGAGCGTTTGCAAAACGAGATGAACTTGGCTTTCAACCTTTACAACCAGACGGCCCAGCAACTTCAGTTGGCCAAGGCGAAGGTGCAGGAGTCCACCCCGGTGTATGCGGTGGTCCAGCCCGCCACAGTGCCGCTGAAAGCCTCGAAGCCGTCGAAGATGATGACTCTTGTCGGCTTCGTCTTCCTGGCCGGAGTTGGGGCGACAGGCTGGATTCTTTTCGGCCGTGAATTTTTGGCACGTTTCCGCTCACCTCGGAAAAAGGAGGAAGAATTTTAGGATTTTGGATTCTGCGTCCCCGGTAGGACGAGTACAAGTTCTTTGCCAGGATGCTCTATATTAGGGACTCATGCAGAACAAGTTGGATAGGACTTTTAGAAAATTTATGATGCACTGCAAAACGGTCCTTCAGAGAGATCACTGCAAAATCAGGTCTGGCGTTGAAAACTTTAAGAGAAAAGTTTTCTCAAGAAGCTTTCTTTATGGGGTACATCAAAATTAGGCGTATACAAATGGACATTGAC